>JAAZMQ010000198.1 GCA_012798745.1 Bacteroidales bacterium | reverse complement strand
CAACACACCGCCGTACTGATCTTGCCATCCGCCTCCTGTGGTAAGCAGCTGCTCGAGTAAAAGAGTTTGTTTGCCTATGTCGGTTTTTGACCACTGCAAGCCAAAAAAATCGGACAGTGCACCCAAAACGGTTGCAGCCAGGATGCTGCTTGTACCCAGACCCGATCCGGCAGGAATGGCACAAAGTAGTGTCAGTTCAATGCCGCAACCTAACTGCCGTAGCTGATCTTGAAGTGAAGAATAGGTTTTTCCTGAAAATTGAGGGGAAAACCCGCATAAGGCAAGTGCTGCCTTTGGAATGGAAAAGGGAGATCCCACCGTGTAGAACTGCTCCAACGAAGGGTAATCGGCAACCACTTCGGTAGCCCCCAGATCAATGGAACGCAGGGTGATGGCGAGTTTCTCCGAAGGTTTTACATATACCTGAATAGGAGGTTGCCCATTAAGTTCAACAGCAATATTCACCACATTGCCTCCCTCCATCAAACAATACGGAGGTGTGTCTGTCCACCCTCCTGCAAGATCGATGCGGACAGGACTTCTTGCCCAAACAATTTGATCGGGATGTACATTGAGGTGAGGATTCAATTTTTTCAGCCCCGAGGCTTCAATAAATCCTTTACGTAGTATGGAAAAAGCTTTTTCGCGTTCTTCTTGAAATGAAAATCCCGAGAGCTCCAGTACCCGACTGCGGAACATCAGGTTATGCATTTGCATTAACAAATCACTATCCGAAGGAAGAGGAGGGGGAAGAGGCAAATGATTCTTTGTAAAAGCATGGGCTTGTTCTTCAAGATCGGTTTGATAAAAGACGCTTTTAGTGTAATTTTTCGACAAAGCCACGCGATTTTCGTTCAATAATGCTTCGCGCGAATCCATGATTTTTTGAATATCGGCTTGTGACGAAATTTCATCAGCAGAAAAACGCCTGTTTTTTAGCCATATCTCTCTGACTGTCTCATTCTCGTTTTCATGTATCATCCATTTTAAAACCGAAAGCATTTCTTCGGAACTGCTACATACCGGAAAAAGACGGGCAAACTGAATATCGTCTGTTCGAAACAAAAGATCGTCAGAGACGGGTATTCCTCTTTTTACGAACCATTCTTTTGCCGGTCTCCCCATCCACCGTGTGTCGGAGTCGTGAATACTTCCGCTGAATGTGTCATCGAACCCATATGGGCGGATCACGTATTCATTCTCACCGATAGGAATTCCATCTATGCAGATGCTTTCGGGAATGGTGAGCGACCAATCGTTCGGCGGAATGCCCGTGAGAACATGTTTTTTGTTTATTTGCCAATGGTTGACGATATAGCTGTTTTCGATCCATATATCGGAATTTTCAGCCGTCAAGGGATAATCGATCCGGCTGTTTTGTATAAAAATTGCCGGGTGCGGTTTTATTTTTTTGTGAAGAATAAACTTCTGATTATAGGTTTGATTTTGAAGCGACAGGGTAGATGAAACCAATTCTTTGGATGTGCCGTAATGATAAAAGCAAGCATCGTGTAACGGCAAAATGGACACTTTCAACGCGTTGATCTCCGGATCGATGATGGTGGGATGGTTGCCCATTGCCAAACCAAACTGTGAATACAGATCATAGAAATGAATCTCGTCACCTCCCTTTTCATAACCGGATTTTTTCATTAGCAAGGTTACCGCTTTGTCGCTCAACAACCATAAACCAACATCCAACATAAAATAGTGCGTCTGTGAAAGTTGTTGCAACGTTTCGGTATCGGGCTTCTGCAGCATGAAATCAAGCGCAAAAGAAGATTTTCGGTCAAAAAAGAAAACGCCATGCCGACTTGCTATTTCGCCGTCTACCCAAATACCGCAGCAAACAATATCGGCCTGAGGAATCTGGGGGATTTTTCCGGCGGTATGGATATATACGTCGCCACTGGCGATAAGAGTATGCAGGTTTTCCGGAACATTTTCCATTATTTTTTCGTACAACGGCAGTTGCAGCGATAACAACGTTTGGTTGATTTTTTGCCCCCTTGCCCAACGAAAAACCGGAATCGGGATAAATATCTTCCCCGTTGGTGCATAAGCCGGCAAGCGTCGGCTTTGTCCTCCCGCATGAATCAGTACACGTTTTTCCCTGCTAATCCATTCAAGAAAGTCGCATCGAGGGTCTTCATTCTCTTTGCTTTCTTTAAGCAGCCAGGCCGCACCTCCTCCCGACCCCAGCTTTTTATCCGCCGGATCGGAGGTAAAAAAATAATCCGAAAAAGCAGGATCATTTTTTCTCCTCAGATAATCCACCATATGGGGCGGCAATGAAATTAGTTTTTTCATGTTCTTGATTTTTCCTTTTATGCTGTAAGACATTATTCTTTCTCATCCTTCCCATATTTCTACGAAAACGAAGCGCATCGTTCGAGGGTATAGAAATTTTTATTTCGTGAACAAAAGAAGTAAGTAAAAAATGATGTTCCAAAAAAACGAATAATATCCCTTGCCCCTAAAATGTGAAATCAGCATAAGATCGATTTTCTATAAAAACAAAGGTAATAGTTTTGTCGAAATGATTAAACATTTCGGTTGTTGTTTTGAATTATTTTGATCCCTGATTATAGTTTTTCAGCTGTCAGATTTTTTTGGTTTTAAGATTGAACGAATGTTTTACTCGTTTTTTGTTTTATTTTTGTCACAGCATAAAAAGAAAATAAGGTTTATCAAAGGATAAAGCAAGCATAAACTTCTACAAAGAAAACATATTATAAAAAGCAAGGATTTATCGAAATATTTTATAAGTTCAAGAAAATTGAGAATAATCAATTATAGAAATATTTCTTTAATCGTTTTCTTTATTACGAGAAAATAATTATTTTTGCAAGTTGTTTTGGGTAAAAAAATCACAAGAAACATAATTTATATATTTTACAATTAATACGCTAAAAAAATGGCAAATTTAGATTTAAGCAAGTATGGCATTACGGATGTAAAAGAGATCGTAT
>JAAZMQ010000197.1 GCA_012798745.1 Bacteroidales bacterium | reverse complement strand
TGAGCGATTGAGTAAGTTCTTCAACCGTTTCGTTGAAGGCTTCGGATGGTGTGTGTCCATGCTCGCGAAGGGTTTCGTATTGAGCCAAGAATAAACCTTGAATGGCGCCCATCAATGTGCCTCGCTCACCGGTAAGATCAGAGTATACCTCGCGCTCGAAGGTGGTTTCAAACAAATATCCCGAACCGATACCGATACCCAAAGCAATGACTCTGTCGTAAGCTTTACCGGTAGCGTCTTGAAAGATGGCGTAGCTGGAATTGAGTCCTCTTCCTTCGAGAAACATTTTCCGCAAACTTGTTCCCGATCCTTTTGGTGCAACCATGATAACATCTACCTCAGGTGGGGGAACAATGCCTGTTCGGTCTTTATAAGTAATTCCAAAACCATGCGAAAAATAGAGCGCTTTGCCCGGAGTGAGATGTTTCTTTATTGTGGGCCAAACTTCAATTTGAGCTGCATCGGAAAGCAGATATTCAATAATTGTACCTCTTTTTGCAGCTTCTTCGATTTCGAAAAGCGTTTTGCCCGGAACCCAGCCATCTGCTATGGCTTTGTCCCATGATTTACTGTTTTTTCGTTGTCCAACGATAACGTTGAACCCGTTGTCGCGCAAGTTGAGCGATTGTCCGGGTCCCTGCACGCCATAACCAATGACGGCGATTACTTCGTCTTTTAATACTTCCTTAGCTTTACTTAAAGGAAATTCGTCGCGGGTAACTACATTTTCTTCTACCCCGCCAAAATTCATTACTGCCATATTTTTAAATTTTAGGGTTTATGAGTGATTATTTTTTATTTTTTCTTCTTTCTCTTCTAATTTTTCAAGCATATCGCTTAGTCGTTCTACACGCGATTTGGTGATAGCGATACGCCCCGAACGAACAAATTGCAATACACCAATGCTTTCCGACAGCTCATCGAAAAGTGCTTGTGTATCTTCGTAGTGACCTGTTTTTTGAATCACCGTTGAATGTTCGTTTATGTCCAAAATAAGCGCATTGTGTTTGCGCACCAAATCTTCTACCTGAGTAGTTGCTAATAATTTTTCTGTTTCTATTTTATATAGAGCAATTTCCTGATGAACCAAATCGTCGTTGGTGTTATAATAAGCTTTTAGAATATCCACCCGTTTGTCGATTTGATTAACCAGCTTTTTCATCACCTCTTCAGAGTCGGCAAAGGTAGTGATGGTAAACTTATGGATTCCCTTTATTGCCGATGGCGATACGGAGAGTGTTTCAATATTTAATTGCCGACGGGTAAAGATAGTGGCAATTTGGTTGAGAACACCCACTTTATTTTCAGAAAAAATGGTGATGGTATATAATGTTTTTTTTTGCATGATCGTATTTATTTAGAAATAAAACGTTGTCTAACTCCCTTTTCCGTTTTTTTCGCCAAGCAGAATATTCGTGATGTTTCCTCCGGCGGGAATCATTGGATACACCATTCCTTTGGTCTCCACTTTTACTTCCAGCAGATAGGGTCCCTTGTGATTCAGCATTTCGGAAATGGCATCATCCAATTCTTCTCGTTGAGTTACCTTTCTGCCTTTTATACCGTATGCTTCGGCAATTTTAACAAAGTCGGGATTTTTCATGTGGGTTTCGGAATAACGTTCGTCATAGAACAATTCCTGCCACTGACGTACCATTCCCAAGTAGTTGTTGTTTAAAAGAACAATCTTT
>JAAZMQ010000196.1 GCA_012798745.1 Bacteroidales bacterium | reverse complement strand
GTACGGGGTCGATGTTTAATTCTTGCGCTAATTCATTTTTCTTGTTTTTTTGGTCGTGTGTAAGGGGTGAATAATTCCATTTGTAAGTCATTTATATCGTTTTTTCTTTCTCTCGAAAACCAAAAAGCGTATTCTCCCGATAGGAGAACACTTTTTCGCTATTGGTCGGCTACAACAATAGCGATGATGTTTAAAAAACTTATCTTTTATCTTGTAAAGATACTATAATTTTCTCGATAACGGATATTTTTTATCGTTTCTTTTTTTGTTGGCTGACAAGTTGTCATCTTTTTCAAGAAAAAAGACAAACTCTTTTAGATAACTTGTATGGAACGATTATTTTTGTTTATCGCCTAATATTTCTCTAATTTCGTCGTAATTGATTACTTCTTTTTCCAGAAGAATAGTTGCCATTTTATCCAATAGCTCTCTCTTTTCGTAAAGTAATTCTTTAGCTTCCTTATAGCAGGAATTAATCATTTCGGTTATTTCCTCATCAATCATTTGTTCGATATACTCTGAGCGTCGTTCAATTTCGGGTCCATAACCCAAGAAGCCGGGATCCGATTTGTTTACCAATGAAATATTGGGTAATTTTTTGCTCATCCCGTAAACTACAATCATGTTTCGGGCCAATTGGGTAGCTCGTTCCAAATCGTTTGAAGCTCCTGTGGATACTTCTCCGAATACGATTTCTTCCGCTGCACGCCCCCCCAACAGCCCTTTTATCTTGCCTCTCAGCTCGCTTTCGGTCATCAGATAACGATCTTCCAACGGCATTTGCATTGTGTATCCCAACGCTCCGATTCCTCGAGGAACAATGGAGACTTTTTGCACCTCATCGGCTCCGGGAGTAAAGTAGCCTACTATGGCATGGCCACTCTCGTGATAAGCCACTATTTGTCGCTCTCTTTCGTTTATCAGTTTATTCTTTTTTTCTAAACCTGCAATTACCCGTTCAATAGCCTCTTCAAAGTCTTCCATTGTAACGGCATCTTTGTTTTTTCTTACAGCAAGAAGCGCGGCTTCGTTACATATGTTGGCAATTTCGGCACCTGCAAAGCCCGGTGTTTGAGCAGCCAATCGTTTCAGATCGACATCCGGTCCCAGTTTGATGTTTTTGGTGTGCACTCTGAAGATATCCTCACGCCCTTTCATATCGGGCTTATCAACCACGATCTGACGGTCAAAACGGCCCGGTCTTAAAAGAGCCGGATCAAGAACATCGGGGCGATTGGTCGCTCCCATGATAATTACACCTACACTTGAATCAAAACCATCCATTTCTACAAGGAGTTGATTCAAGGTGTTTTCGCGTTCATCGTATCCTCCTCCATATACACCTGCTGCTCTCCTTTTCCCGATAGCGTCAATTTCATCGATAAAAATAATACAGGGAGCATGGGCTTTGGCTTCATTGAAAAGATCGCGCACTCTTGCTGCTCCTACGCCCACAAACATTTCTACAAAATCGGAGCCGCTCATACTGAAAAACGGAACGCCTGCCTCGCCTGCAACGGCTTTGGCCAATAGTGTCTTTCCTGTTCCCGGAGGGCCTACCAGTAAAACTCCTTTTGGAAGTTTTCCTCCTAAACGAGTATATTTTGAGGGGTTTTTCAGAAAATCGACTATTTCCTTCACCTCTTCCACTGCTTCGTCTATACCGGCCACATCTTTAAAAGTAATCGGATTTTCGGGCTTTTCGGCAATAATGCGGGCTTTGTTTTTCCCAATTTCCAACATGGGGTGTTTTGTTCCCATTCGTCTGAATATATATCCCCAGAGAGCCAGGAGAAAAATGAAAGGAAGAATCCAATTCAAAAAGAAATTTTGTAATGTTTTATCTTCAAAATGACCTTTGAAATTTACGCCGTATTCCCTGAGTTCCGACAAGAGGTATTCTTCGTTCATGTTGGGTATGCGGTATACGATAAATTGTTTTTGTACTTGTTGCTCAACACTGGGAATCCGTACTCTCCACGGTGCGGTAGGTGCTTGAGTGATATTTCCCTGAATAGTATCTTCGATGCTGAGATAGCCAATTATTTTTTCCGGAAGGAAAACAACTTTTTGGACTTTGCCGGCATGGACCGAGTCAAGAAATTCACTATACGTAAGTTCTTTTGGACCTTGTGTATTTGGGAATAGCAACCATTGCAACCCTATGAACAACAGCAATACACAGAGCCAATAGACCCATGAATATTTTTCGCGTTTTGTCATTTTAATTTTGTGTTTTTGAAATTGAATTTAGAGATGAGAATGATATTTATTTTTGTATTGAATTTCAGTATTATAGGAATAAAATATCTTCTTGATGATAATTTTCTTCAAAATAGAAAATGGGATCGATTCCCAAAATTAAAAAAATTCCACGACTTTCGGCAAAATATTTCCATGAATTCGTATCCTATTCGATTCCTAATTTTTTATGAAGCATAGAAACATAAGCATAAAAAAATGCAATACATTGCGTTTATAATGTACTGCATTTCGTTTGAGGCCCGGCCGGGAATCGAACCCGGATCAAAAGTTTAGGAAACTTCTATTCTATCCATTGAACTACCGTGCCTTAATGAACGGCAAAAGTAATGTTTTTTTGCCCATTTCCCAAACATTTGATTGCTGTTCCGACCGTTGATTTTTTATTTTATAGTAACTTGTTGATTTTATCGACGAAAAGGCGTTTATCTGCAGAACCGACAATTTTATCCACTACTTGTCCGTTTTTAATAAAAAGTACAGTAGGAATATTGCGGATACCGTATCTTGTTGTTGCTTCGTTGTTTTCGTCCACGTCTACTTTCCCAACAATGACTTTGTCTTTATATTCCTCTGCCAATTGTTCGATAATGGGACTGACCATTCTGCACGGGCCACACCATTCTGCCCAGAAATCGATAACAACCGGTTTATCTGTCTTTAACACTTCGTCGAGTGTTTTATCTGTGATTTGAAGAACCATACTCATTTTATTTAAATAATTAATTGATTTTAAAATCGATAGATAAATTATTTTTCAGATAGTCAATAACATGTTTATTGACATCGATGCGCATAGGTCGTGAAAAAAGTTGAACATTCATATGCGCATCTTCTCCAATTATTTGGAAATATAACAACGAATTTCCCGAATTGTTTTTCAGTAGTGCCGATAATTCGGTTACGGTTGTTTCGTTAATTTCGAACAAAGGGATTTGTATGGTGATTTTCGATATTAATTTGTCTTTGACATCCGAAAGTAAACTCATCGAATTTATTTTTATTTCAAGTTCTTCCGGGCGATATCGTTTGGGTTGTATTTTTGCCGTGACATACACAGCCAGGCCCACTCTCGCAAAACGCCCGTAATTTACACTGTCTTCTCCAAAGAGTGCTATCTCGATGCTTCCTACATAATCTTCCAATTTGAATATTGTATAAGGCGATCCTCTGCGCGTTTGTCCTTCGCGCACATTGGTGATTATTCCTCCGAACGATATTTCTTTACCGTTTAGGGTTTGCAAGTTGTTCAATTTTACGGTATCGGCCGTACACACGTAATTGAGTATGCATGCGTAATTGTCTAGTGGATGGGCTGATAGATAAATACCAATCAAATCTCGCTCTTTATTAAGACGTTCCAGATCGCTCCATTTTTCAACTTTAGGTATTTCGGGATGAGTAATTTGAAACGAGCTGTCGTTCGCAAATAACGAATTCATGGTTGTTTG
>JAAZMQ010000027.1 GCA_012798745.1 Bacteroidales bacterium | reverse complement strand
GAAAGCGTGGGAAGAATTGATAAAAATTCGGCGTGAAACAGATCCTTCTCAGCCATGGATTATTCATGGTTTCAGAGGAAAACCCGAACTTGCCAAACGACTAATACGTGAAGGTTTTCTTTTCTCTGTCGGAGAAAAAATCAATATAGATTCGTTGCCGCTTATTCCAATAAATTCGTTGTTTTGTGAAACGGATGAAGACGATGTGGATATTCGTGATATCTATCAACAGGCGGCTCATGCGTTGAACATGAGATTGGAGGCTTTTGCCGACGAAATTGCTAAAAACGTGCGTCGTGTATTTCCTGCTTTGCCCCCTCCAAGGCCCTATTACCCGGATGAAGAGAAAGATTAAAATATGCTTTTATTTTACTTTCTTCCGAAATCGGCCGGGATTTCACCCCATTTATCGGTTTCCCATTTAATGATCGGATTAGGGTAGTCATTTTCGGTGAGCCATTTCTCTGCTCGTGAAATAAGTTCGAATAGGTACGCGTTTTCGTTTGTTGGTTTTAGTTTCGTATTGCATTTCTTCTTTTTCACCCATTTTATTGCATTTATACTATCGGAGTAAACAGGAATTGCGTTGTTTTGTTGCTTTAGCAAAGCCAGAGCATGTACGATTCCAAGAAATTCGCCGATATTGTTTGTCCCCCCTTCGAGAGGACCAAAATGAAAAATCTCTTCACCTGTTGCAACGCAAACTCCACGATATTCCATTTTTCCGGGATTGCCGCTGCAAGCCGCATCCACTGCCACGCTTTCTTTGATAATTTGATTTAAAGAAAAGGATATTTGTTCAGGTTCTTTCTTTTTGATATTAAAATATTTCCATGGATTGTCGGAAAATGCTTTTTCGGCCTCGACCATCGAATCGAAAGCTTTATATCGGGCATTTTCAAATCCCGATACTTGAGCTTCACATTCTTTCCATGAGGTATAGATACCCGGCTTTCTGCCCTGCCAAACTACATAAAACTTTTGTTTTGCCATTCTAGTTGTTCCGATAAAAAGGATTATTGATTGTTTGTAACGTAAAGATAAATTATTTTTTCACTTTTTCATGGATTAATTGGGGGAAAAACACTGTATTCTCCTATTTTAAGTTAACTTTGTGTCCGGTTATTGTAGTAAAGAAACCAAATAATACATTAATCTGATAGAAATGAATAGAATACTTTCATTGTTTGTAGCCTTGATGCTGACGTTATTGGTGAGCGCACAGGAAACGGCCACCGCTTACACGTTTACCGTTGTAAAAGAAAATCCCATTACATCTATTAAAAATCAGTTCAATACAGGTACATGTTGGAGCTTTTCGGGAGTCGGGTTTTTGGAATCTGAGCTTTTGAGAATGAATAAAGGAGAACACGACCTGTCGGAAATGTACATCGTTCGCAAAAATTATGAAGATAAAGCCGTCAAATATGCTCGTTTGCACGGGAATCTGAATTTCAGCCCCGGTGGCTCGTTCGCCGATGTGGTTGAAACCATTGATGATTACGGAATCTTTCCCGACTCGATATACAAAGGCCTTCATTACGGTACCGATTCGCACGATCATGGCGAAATGGATAAAGTGCTGAAAGGATACATGAAAAGTCTCGTCGAAAACAATACCTTGACCACCGCGTGGTTTAACGGATTCAAGGGAATATTGGATGCATATCTTGGTGAGGTGCCTCAGATATTTATTTATGAAGGTAAACAATATACACCGCAAAGTTTTGCTGCATCCTTGGGGTTAAAAAGTGACGATTATATCTCGCTTACTTCTTTTACCCATCATCCTTTTTATTCCAAGTTTCCGATTGAAATCCCCGATAATTGGCGTTGGGCCGATTCTTACAACTTGCCGTTGGATGAAATGATAGCGGTGATCGATCATGCCATTATGAACGGATATACGGTAGCTTGGGCTTCCGATGTCAGTGAACCCGGATTTTCCCGTTTAGGTATTGCTATTGTTCCCGATGAGAATGCTCCGGAAAATGCCGGAAGTGATCAGGCCAAGTGGCTCGATCTTTCTCCTCGTGAAAAAAACAATGTCGTGAGAGAAAAAATCGGGAAAGAAATTCTTAAGGAAAAAACAATTACGCAAGAGATGCGTCAGCAGGATTTCGACAATTTTAAAACTACTGACGATCATGGGATGCAGATTTACGGCATAGCCAATGATCAGAACGGGAATAAATATTACATGGTGAAAAATTCGTGGGGAATGACAGGTCCATACAACGGAATATGGTATGCTTCCGAAGCGTATGTTCGTTATAAAACCACCAGCATCGTAGTGAATAAAAAGGCACTGCCTCCATCCATCGTGAAAAAAATAGGGCTGTAGTTTTTTAGAGAAATTTTTGCTATGGAAATATCGGAGCTTTACAACATATATAAACAGTATCCGGTGGTAACCACCGACACGCGTAATTGCCCGAAGAATTCCATCTTTTTTGCCTTAAAAGGTGCTAATTTCAACGGGAACCGGTTTGCCGGAGAAGCGCTTGAGACCGGTTGTGCTTATGTTGTGGTGGATGAGTGTGAAGGAATGCCGACCGACGAACGTATAATTGTGGTAGACAATGTATTAAAGGCACTTCAAAAACTGGCCAATTATCACCGTCGAAAACTAAAAATCCCCATCATCGCTATCACCGGCACAAACGGCAAGACCACAACCAAAGAGCTGGTGGCGGCGATTCTTTCCAAGGAGTTTAACGTGGCTTTTACGCAAGGCAATTTCAATAATCATATCGGTGTGCCGTTGACTTTGCTTTCCATGACCGAAAATCACGAAATGGGCGTTGTGGAGATGGGGGCAAATCATCCCGGTGAGGTCAAGCAGTTGTGCGATATTGCTGTGCCTAATTTCGGATTGATTACCAATATCGGGAAAGCCCATATCGAGGGATTCGGCTCATTCGAAAACATTAGGAAGACTAAGGGTGAACTCTATGATTTTATCCGCGAGCATGGAGGTAAAGTGTTTGTGAACAGCGATGACGATTTATTATGCGAAATGTCCGAAGGAATGGATCGCATACTTTATGGAAGGAACAATCCCGAATTTTTTGCTTCGGGGAAACTGTATTCTGCCAATCCTTTTCTGGAATTCGATTGGAATTTTTTTGAACATACCTATCATGTAAAAACGCGATTGGTGGGAGCCTTCAACTTTGACAATGCACTTG
>JAAZMQ010000195.1 GCA_012798745.1 Bacteroidales bacterium | reverse complement strand
TGTTACTCCGGGAAGAATTCTGTTCGAGGTGGATGGCGTTCCTTACGAAGTAGCAAAAGAAGCATTGCGTTTGGCTGCTCAAAAGCTGCCCGTTACCACTAAATTTGTGGTGAGAAGAGATTATGTAAATCCCTAAAATTTGTAATGATATATGAAGACAAGAAGAGATGAATTAAAAGAGTTATCCGAAAGGGATTTGAGAGAAAAATTGGAAGCGGAAAAAATTGCACTAACTCGATTGCGCATAAGTCATGCAATTACTCCGCTGGATAATCCGAGTTCTATAAAGCACAAACGCAAAGAAATTGCGCGTATTTATACGGAATTGCGTGCCAGAGAATTGAATAAAGCATAAAATAAATGGAAACGAGAAATTTAAGAAAAGAAAGAGTTGGGGTCGTTTTCAGTAATAAAATGGACAAAACCGTCACTGTAGTCGTGAAATGGAAAGAAAAACATCCTGTCTATGGAAAGTTCGTTAATAAAACAAAGAAATTTCATGTTCACGACGAAAAAAACGACTGTAATATAGGCGATACAGTAAGAATAATGGAAACCCGTCCTTTGAGCAAGACCAAGAGATGGAGAGTTGTGGAAATAATAGAAAGAGCTAAATAATTATGATACAGCAGGAAACAAGATTAACGGTTGCCGATAACAGTGGCGCAAAAGAAGTATTGTGTCTCCGTATATTGGGCGCAAGCGGAAAACGTTATGCTACTGTGGGGGATATTATTGTTGTCGCCATTAAAAATGTGATCCCTTCAAGCAGTATCAAAAAAGGTGCTGTATCGAGAGCGATCGTTGTTCGTACGAAAAAAGAAATTCGTCGTCCGGATGGCTCTTACATACGATTTGACGATAATGCCTGTGTATTGTTAACTAATGCAGGCGAGTTGAGGGGGAGCCGCATTTTTGGGCCTGTTGCCCGTGAACTTCGTTCCACCAACATGAAGATCGTCTCTTTAGCACCGGAAGTACTTTAATTCATTAAAACGAAAAAGTGATGAGTAAGTTACATATTAAAAAAGGCGATATTGTTTACGTAAATACCGGTGAAGATAAAGGAAAGACCGGACGTGTACTCAAAGTAGATGTTGCTAAACAACGTGCTATTGTTGAAGGCGTAAATATTGTATCGAAACATTCAAAACCCAATGTAAGAAATCCACAAGGTGGAATTGAAAAAATTGAAGCTCCCGTACATATTTCGAATTTGAACCCGATAGATCCAAAAACCGGGAAACCTACACGCATTGGGAGACGATTAAATAGTGAAGGCAAGTTGGTACGTTATGCTAAAAGATCAGGGGAGGAAATCAAATGAATTATAAAGTAAATTTGAAAGAAGAATATAAAGAACGTATCGTTCCTGCTTTGATGAAGGAGTTCGGGTACAAGAGCGTCATGCAAGTTCCCAAGCTGGAGAAAATTGTAATTAATCAAGGATTGGGAATAGCTGTTGCCGACAAAAAAATCATCGATACAGCGATTAACGAACTGACGGCCATTACCGGACAAAAAGCAGTACCTACCTATTCGCGCAAAGATATTTCGAATTTCAAATTGCGTAAAAAAATGCCTATCGGTGTGCGGGTAACGTTACGCAGAGACAGGATGTATGAATTTCTGGAAAGGCTGATTCGTATTGCATTGCCTCGTATTCGTGACTTCAAAGGAATTGAAAGTAAGCTCGATGGAAAAGGTAATTATACGTTAGGTGTTGAAGAACAAATTATCTTTCCCGAGGTTCACATCGATACAATTTCGCGCTTATTAGGTATGAATATTACCTTTGTTACTACAGCTTCTACCGATGAAGAAGGATATGCGCTGTTGAAAGAATTTGGATTACCTTTTAAAAACGAGAAAAAACAGTAAGAAATGGCAAAAGAATCATTAAAAGCTCGCGAAGTTAAAAGAGCAAAAATGGTTGCCAAATATGCCGAGAAAAGAGCTAAATATTTGGCAGAAGGCGACTATGAAGCACTGCAAACTATTCCTAAAAATGCATCGCCCGTACGTTTGCACAATCGTTGCAAAATAACCGGCCGATCCAGGGGATATATGCGTCAGTTTGGGCTTTCTCGGATTCAATTCAGAGAAATGGCTTCCGAGGGTTTAATTCCGGGCGTGAAGAAAACAAGTTGGTAAAGAAAATAATACGATTTTGATTAAATATTGTCCCGACAGGCGGGATCAATTTAAATTATTTATATATGACAGACCCAATAGCAGATTATTTGACGCGGCTGAGAAATGCCATCCGGGCAAATCACCGGGTGGTAAAAATCCCCGCATCAAATTTAAAAAAAGACATTACAAAAATTCTTTTTGAACAGGGCTACATTCTTAATTATAAGTTTGTAGACGACGGACCTCAGGGCACAATCATGATTGCTCTGAAATACGATCCGGTAAATAAAGTAAATGCAATTAAGAAATTGATTCGCGTATCTACTCCCGGTTTACGTAAGTATGTAGGTTATAAAGATATGCCGCGTGTATTAAACGGCTTAGGTATAGCCATAGTATCTACTTCCAAAGGAGTAATG
>JAAZMQ010000194.1 GCA_012798745.1 Bacteroidales bacterium | reverse complement strand
TTCCATTTGAATTTTATCTTATCGTCTTTGTTCCAAGCCAATCCTCCATCGAAAAACAAATTGAAATCGGTTAAGAAAGTGTTCGATTTTATGGGTGCCAAAACTTGAGGACCTGAGAACGGGAATCGGAATTCGGCATTGACAACAGCTATTCTTGAACCGGTAAGGTTAGTCGGATCAAACGAATACTTAGTACCACCATATATCGAAATGTCTTCATAACCTCTTATTAACCAGGGATATCCAAGATACATGGGTGATGCCTTCCCGATTTCAGATGTTTTTCCGTATAATCCGTTATGATACAGACGAAATGCAAACCCAACCGGTTTTGAAAAGAAATATCTTCTATAATCTAAGAGGATATTATAAAGGTTGATATTTCCGAAATACCGTTCAATTTGATACCGTGCCCTGTGACCTACCAAAGGTGCGGTCATTCCGAAAAAGGAATCGTCTTCGACGTATGCAACATTGGCGGTTTGAAAACTGAGTCCGGGAGGAGATGGCAATTTTTCTTTCTTGCCGCCAAGATAAAAACCCAAAAGATCAAAATAATCGTTGTACCTGTCTATACGGTATGAATACCATGAAGCCGTGATTCCTCCTTCGAATCTCCGGGTTTGCGAAAGCGGGTAATATAAGAATGCTGAAACATTGTCTTCGAACATTCTAATATAATCAAGCACCAATTTATCAACTACTACCTTCTCTTTATCGATAGTTAACGTATCGAGTGTTTCGTACATGCTTCCGCTGCGATAAGGAATATGAGAAACCGCAGCTCCCCATTTAACTTTATCTCTTTGGTTGATGTACGCAACCTGGCCGCCAAAATCGTATATTTCACCGTTTAGTGATAAGGCCGTATAGAGTTGATGATCTCCTATCATATCACTGAAAAGCATATATACACTTCCGGCCATCGCAGTCGATGTGCCGTAACCCGGTCCCGTTGAGATGCCCACACCTATTGCATTCGAAATGTAATCGAGTTGTAATTTAGGGCGATAAGGTAATATTTCGATGGAATCGACCTGCAAGGCAATTGTCGGTACCCGATTACATAACGCGGAGTCGACAATATTGACGGAAAGATGTTTCAACACAGGAAGAGTGCCTGCATCGAAATTTACATCGTATTTATCGACTTCCATCGGTATGAAGTCCTGTTCATTAGCTACGTATATCTCGTAATTTTTATTAAAATAATGCGTGTAGGCAATTAAGCCGTTTTCTCTGTCGGTACTTATCGCCGGCGAAAACAACGTGATTCCGCTTATGCCGGTTAAATATTCGGTAAGTCGGTATACTTTGTCGGTTTGTAGGTCGTATTTATATAAATTGCGGAAACCGTCGGCATCCGACAAAAAATAGATAAACCGTCCATCTTTTGAAAAACGTGGATTCAGGTTATCTGCTTGTGGAAATACGTCGATTACCTTGCTTTCGCCGGTTTCGATATTTAAAAGGGTGAGATTAAAACAGTATTTTCTGGATTGGCCGGGGCAGATTATTTCGGTGGAATAGACAATGTGTTTACTATCGGGCGACCAAGAAGGATGAACGTTAGAAAACACATCGTGGGTAAGTTTTGTGGCTTTTCTTGTTTCGAAATCGTAAAGATACAAATCTCCCACTCCCTCATTCAAACCGGTAAAAACAATATATCTGCCATCGGGTGACCATTCGGGATTCGAAAATGAAGCCACTTCTTTTATTTCGATTAATTCTGTTTTTCCGCTATTGATATTCACCACGCTAAGTTTGTTTCGTCCCCCACTATATACGACAAAAGCAAATTTCTTACTATCCGGAGACCATGTACCGCCCGATTCAATATAACTGAAATCGTCAATTTCGCTGGTCCTGTCTAAACTGGAAACT
>JAAZMQ010000362.1 GCA_012798745.1 Bacteroidales bacterium | reverse complement strand
TATTCCATTATCGATTGCCGTATGAACGGCATTTATACCCTCTTCTTCCTTCAATGCATGAAAAACTCCCCCCAATGAAGAGGCACCGAATCCCAATACCGAAAGTTTCATCCCTGTATTGCCCAATGACCTGTATTCCATAAAGTATTTTCTTATGCTATTTACCGTTATCTTTTTTGAATTTTTCGCCAAACTCCGTTTGTTGACGTTCAACTTCCTTTAATGCCTTTTCTTTTTCCTCCGGTGTTAGTTGTTGCTTACCATCTTCGGAAGAATGGCTTTTGTCATCCAACACAAAATTCTCATTATCCTCCAGATAACATAAAACCTGTTTAGGAGACACACTTTCAATAACAATCTCTGCCGATGCCGGCGTGTGCACACCCTCAAAGAGAGGACGTGCCTTTACGGTTATTTTTCCGGCTTTTTTGGTTGAGCGAATCAATACCGGCGCAGAACCAAACTCCACTGCTCGCGGATTAGCGCCGATATGATCATCGCCAATAATACTCCCTTCGCCTTCAACCGAAAAAAGAATATTCTCCTTGGCCAATCTTCTTACATTTCCATTATCATCAGTAACCTCAGCTATAACCACGGCAAAATCCGACCCGTCGGCAATCAACGACTGTCCTTCATGATCCAATTTCAATCGCAGTTTGGTAGAACGCCTTGATGGCATTCGTTTATGTCTTGAAACAACCTCCCCGTCAATTATGCCTTCAGCTACAAAGCTTACCTTTTGCCAATTTTTCTGAACATAGGTATATTCTCTCATTTCCCAAAAATCATATACATTCTTAAATACAACCGGAACATTCGGAATGCCTTTTTCTTCATGAACAACCTTTTGAATCAACGTATCCTTTTCGTATACAATCAAACGGACAGAATCGCAGTTAGTAAAAACAACAATATCGGGATCGGAAAAAGGTGTAATTTCGTGTGCAATATAAACCATCGGACCTACATCTGCCACGGGATGAACAGCTTTGGCATCAACCTGACTTTTAAACATATAGAAAGCGTACTTGGGTTGACGGAAACAATCATATATTCCACCCCAATACGGATCGGGATGATAGCCCCGTTGATGGTCAAAAGGATGCCAATGCGCTCCACCAATGAATTGACCGGTGGTTCTAAACATATTCCCATAAGACTGTGCCAAAGAAAGTGCTTGCACCAACTGGGGGTGCTCGCCCCAATTGCGCGATGCCCTATTATTGGCATTATGGGCATACCAATCATCTACATTCTCACCGAATTCTCTGGTAAAAATACATTGTTCGACTTTCCCCTCGTCGTCCGGCCATCCATAGACCAATCCGTAATGTTCCGCTATACCTGCCGAATGCAAATCACCGGCCGCTACCGGAGCACCGGGATAAGGATATTCTTCTTTGGTAACCTGCAAAGCAGACAAAGAAAAATCGATCGGGAAACGGGTTTCATTCAAAATGGGTTCCCATACCAACACTGAGGGATGATTACGGTCTCGACGGATCATCTGACGAGTATTCTCATTTGCAAGCCGTGCAAATTCAGGATCTTTGTTCCAATATTGCCAACCGGGTGTAGCCACGATAACAAACATACCCAATTCGTCACAAGCATCCATGAAAGCCGGATCTTGGGGATAATGAGCCGAGCGTACGATTTCGCAACCGGCATCACGCAACTTTTTGGCGTCTCTCCACTGCTGAGAATTGGGAAGCGCATTTCCAACGTAACCGAAATCTTGATGACGATTGGCTCCTACTAACTGTCCATAAGGTTTTCCATTCAGATAAAATCCCTCCTTCCCTCTGAACTCCGCTTTTCGTATCCCGATTCTCAGAGTGCCTCCATCCAACGGGGTTTCCCCATCCATTACCCGTAAATTCAGGCGATATAAATAAGGATCACAAGGAGACCACAAATGTGGATGTCGCACCCTCATTTTTTGGTAAACGGTTTTTGTTTCGCCTTTCCCTAAGGTTAATCGCGTCTTTTCTTTTTTTATCGTTTTTCCGGAATGATCGCAAAGTTCAGCTATCAGATAAACATCCCTTTTGCTCTTATCGGAATTCTTTATCTCCGTATTGATAAAAATATCAGCACTTTCTTCGCTGATATTGTCGTAGTGAACAAATACCCCTCCTCCTGCCACTTTATCGGCTTCGATGGCATCTGTAATAGCTACGGGAGATTTTGCAATAAGCCATACATCCCGATAAATACCGCCATGATACGCAAAATCAAGGGCATATTGAGGCTTTCCGGGCGGATAACTGCCATCATCACTATTATCGGCAAAAACGGCAATCAGACAAGTATCGCCACTCTGCACTCCGGCATCTGTAAGTGAAACACTAAAAGGCAAATATCCTCCTAAATGGGTTTTTATCTTTTTGCCGTTTACATACACAGTGGATTTTCCCATTACCGCCTCAAAATACAAAGACACATCTCTCTCTTTCAAGGATTTATCCAAGATAAAATGCTTTCTATACCATACAGGTCCCTGATAGTTCTTTCCACCGCTGCCTTCGGCAGGGATCAAAGATACAGTGTGAGGAGTAGAAACGATTTCCCATCCGGAATCATCCAAATCGGGCGATTCACCATTTTGCACATCTCCCTTGAAATAGCGCCAACCGGGATTAAAATTAAAAACAACTCTTCCACTCCCCTCCAATTCGAAAAAGCCAGCTATCGATATTTCGGGATTATAGGCACTCATTGAGAGAGGAAAAAAGGTTAAACCTACTGTGATAAAAATAAGAAAAAGGTAATGAAACTTCATGTTTTTAGTTTTGAATAGTGTTTACAATATCTTTTGACCTGTTAGAAGGAGAAACAATTAAGTTGCGCAGTTTTCCATCTACAAGCTCTACCTCTACAGTGGTAACTTTATCTACATGCAATTTAAAGTGCACATCCCATTCCTCGGGCCAAGCCGGAAACAAATAAATCTTATCGTCAATGGTCTGTATTAACATTTCCTGTAAACCAATCATACCACTGCCACCCCAATTGTGATCGGGTGCCCAATCGAAACCCGGTCCCCAAAAAGCAGGAAACCGGAATGAACCATCTCTCATCTTTAAAAGGGTGAGCTCTTTAGCTTCTTCAGTTAAGCCCAGGCAAGCAGCAAAAATATTATCCTGCTTCCAGCCCACATGGCTCCTAAATTTCACAACGTCGGGATCATGATAATAGGTATTGACAGCCACATCCAAATCTTCCTTCCCTATACTATAAACGCGCCAGGGAAAAACCGGATACAGCTGTGGTGATTCTTCGTTGTTTATCCTTTCCCACAATTTCGCCGGGGCAATCATTTTTTTTCCATTTCTTGTTGTTAAGGATAATGGAGGGATGCGCGACAACATCTTCGTCCATCTATCCTTTTCTTCCAAATCCTCCGATAAATCAATCATCTTTTCCAGAACGACTTTCAAGGCCGAAACAGTGGATGATGCATTATACGCCATTTTATAGGTCTCGCAGGCAGAGCCCGGATATAGCACAAGATGGCCGTTCTGATCAAGCGATTTTATTCCTCGTCTTTCTGCCAGCCATCGATAATGCTCATCAAAAAAAGTGAGACAACTTTTTATTAGGGGCAGATAAGCAGCAATGTCTGCATCACAATATCTTTTCGTTTCCAGGATCATCAAACAAAATTCAAGCACCGTATCCCATTGATATTCCAACCACGCATTGTATTCGACTCCTTTGTCGAAATATTCGGGCCTTTTCCATCCGTATTCTGTGGGATTGGGAAGTCCGAAATTTTCCAATTGTTCGGTAAAACAGGCACCTTCATGTCCCCAATAGATCTTGGTCCTTGTTTCTGCATTTTTGAGAAGGCGCAAATAAAAATCGAATTGAGGCTTCATCATGTCGAAATCGCCACTTTTCAACATCGGAAAATGCACCAAACGTTGGTTTTGAGCGGTAAAAGTACCACCTCCCCACTTTCTATAATCAGGCGTAAAAAATTGAGCGGTATCGACAAAACAAGGATCGAAGGTGAATAATCCACCGTTAAATTTTGTGGGATACGAGCCATAAGCATTGCAACCCAACATATAACGAAAAAGCTGATAATTTCTCCCTATCTTCCATGGGGAAGAATCTTGATTATCCTTGTCAATCAAAACAAAACTCCTCTCCCAGAAATCACTCCACCATTGTTGAGTTTCTCTTTTTGCCGAAGGATTGTATGCCTCGACAAGTATTGAATCCAAATCTTCTTTCCATTCACTTAAAAAATTCTCCTGAGCAGTATGTAAGGCAATATACACATGATGATAAGTCGAAGATTTAACGCTCTTCAACGACCAATACTTGAAATCTGTATCTGCATATCTGCCTGTTCCCGATCGATTATATTCTAAATAATCACCCCACAATTTTCCTCCAAATATAAGTTTTTCCAGGGGATTATACAAGGTACTTTTGACGGCTTCCAACCCTTGTTGAGCAACAGTTTTGTCGAAAATATTCGGGGAATCGTTTTTATGAAAAAAACAAACAGCGTCGTTTTCAATAACGACACTATCTTTTCGGGTAACCAGTCCTTCGGGAATAACCCATTTATATGAAGTCGCATTCCCCTCTCCTTTTCTTATAGGCCGATCCTCATACCTCCAGTTTTCATAAAAAACCTCGATATCAAAGGGAGTAACACCGGCTATTTCAACATGAATCAACGGACGAAAAACATCTACCCATATCTGTATTTCTGTTCCTCCACCTTTGATTTCGACACAGCCTTTTTCGAGTTTCAGCTCTTGTGTAAAATCTCGACTACCGAAAGGATTCGGTGATAATTTTATCCGAATCCGTCCGGATTTCAGAAAACCGTTGTTTTCATCAAACGATCCGCTCCGACAAAAATAAAATAGCACATCGTTTTGTTCAACCCAAACATTCAGACCAATATCTCCTCCTCCGCAAGGCATAGACTCATGCGAACCTTTACTTTGAGATGTCCACAAGAGGTTGTAACGATCAACTCGGCTATTATTGGCAAAAACCGAATGACAAAGAATCAAAGATAAAAATGAAAATGCGAAAAGCAGTATTTTATTTGTCATTACCAATCATCTGTTCTAAAAGAAGAAACGGGTAATCCTTCCGTTCCATAAAGATCCCCTTCAACATAATTTTCAAAAGCATATCTTACAGCAACCGGATGCTTAACAGCTTCAGATCTAACATATACCTTGCTTCTGTTGATCCAAGCATCCGCCGGATAGAATTTTTTGTCCAACCCTGCCATTTTAAAGTTTTCCAGATCCCCCTTCGGTGCAGTGAGCCACATTTCGGCTCTGTCAAAACTCAATATCGCAGTATCCCCTTTAATGGTCATGTCTTTATAAACGGGCGAATCAGCAACAATACCACCAATCCGATAGGTTTTTGCAAAAGCCAATAATGCCAACCGTTCACCGGCTATCTGTTTTTTAGGAGGATGAATACCTTTTTCAAGACCGGCATCCAACAAAACGGCCATTCCGGAATTTTCAATTCTGTTTTCTGCTTTCAACTGAGCCTCTCGAAGATAAGCTGAATTGATAACCTCTTCTCCATGCGGGGTAATTAACCTATAATCGTAAGGGGCAATCTGGCAATAATAAAATGGAAAAACGCCTTGATTCCATTTCATCCGCCATCCATTGACCATCGCAACAAGCAAATCTGCATAAGAGGTATAGCGATCATAATTGGATTCTCCTTGATACCAAATCACTCCTTTTATGGCAAAACCCACCAAAGGAGCAATCATGCCATTGAAAAGCGTAGTAGGTGTTCTGTTCTTTTCTTTGATATCTTCTTCGGTTTGAGGTAATTTAATTCCGGGAAATGACTGCAACATATCCCGGTCCATCCATGACTCGATGGGAGAACCACCCCACGATGAACAGATAAGCCCGACAGGAACCTTTAAAATTTCCTGAAGCAAACGCCCAAAATAATAAGCAGTTGCGCTAAATTCACTCACCGATACCGGATTTGCAGTTTGCCATTCCCCTTCTACATCTTCCTGCGCTACCAAGGTAGAATGGCGTTTAACCGTAAAAAGTCGCAATTGGGAATTTGTGGATTTCAATATATCCATGTTAGAATCTTCAACCGACTGATTCTTGAATCCCTTCATCGGCATTTCCATATTCGACTGGCCGGAACAAAGCCATACTTCACCTACCCACACATCGTGCAAAGTAAGTGAATCGTTTCCTTCAGAAAAAACGATGAAATATGGTCCACCTGCTTGAGGCGTTTTTAATTGAATTCGCCATCGACCTTCTTTATCAGCTTTTGTCGAATAATTCATATTGTCCCACGATGCTCGTACCGTTATTGTCTTACCCGACAAAGCTTTTCCCCATAGTGAAGCACTCGTTTGCTGCTGAAGTACCATCCCCTCTGAAATAAATGCGGGCAAAGAAATTTTTGCATGCATTGCATACGGAAAAACAAAAAAAACACATACCAAGAAAAACAATTTTATTATCTTTTTCATACCCTCCTAAACATTATATTTTACTCGCTATTCGAAATATTCAATAGTTATGGGCCCCAATAACCCCGAGGGCTGAAGAGATTGACCCCCCAAGTAATAAGGAGCATTAGTCCATACATTATCGTCTACGATATGCTTCTCATAAACTCCTTTTATTTTATTTGCCCATGTATTGACAACTCGTATTTGCAGTTTATTATTCCCCTTTTTCATTGCTTTGGCTATATTTACATGGGTTGGTGAAGTCCATACAATGCCACAATTCGTATCATTCAAAAAAACTTCGGCCATTACATTTACTTCTCCCAGATGCAAATAAACTGCATCATTGGAAAAATCGTTATCCCATGTGAAATGAGTTTCATAGATCGCTTCGCCGGCATAATAGCGGATAGTATTACTCTCATTTTCGCTCCAATCGAACAATTGCGATGAGATTAAATTTTCCGAAGAATCCTCTCCAAAAGAAATACGCCACTCACAATCGGACAACACTCTCCTTTTTGGCAAAGAAAATGATTTTTTTGAAGATTTTATTGTGGTTGGTTTTCTAAAAACCACAAAAACCGATTGACTTTTATGCAAATTCAATTTAACATGGGTTCTCCTGTTATGGATACTCCATTCTTGTGCTTCGGTTATTTTCCCGGTGACGGGATCCCAAAGTTCGGGAATTCTATCCGAACAACGAAATGAGATGCACACATGACGTTCTTCTTCCTGTTGATTGGCAATAAAATAAATATCCGTATTTTCTTCCGCACGGTGTGTCCACGCAATATCCTTCTCTCCATTAAAATCAATATCCTTTTCCAATCCAAATTGACTGAAATCTGCATGTCGGTAAGGTAACAAGTATTGGGAAGATATAGACCATATTTCTTCGGCAATTTCTTTGAGTGCTTCTGAAAATTGATTTTTCTTGTAAAAACCCGGAACAAGCTCAGGCTTATCACCCAACAAAACCACTAGTCCTTTCTGTTGAAATTCTCTAATTTTTTCAGCAACTTCTTTGCTCATATACCTACTCTCGGGAGACATGGGGTGGGGCTTTGGAAGAACCAAAATTTTGTAAGACATTCCACCAGGCAAAACCAATCTTCCATCTTTTACGTCAGCCAATCGAAGCAACGCATCGCGGTTAAACGAATCGTATATATAACCATTTAGCGCATCAATCCAGTCACTTGCATCAGTAAGATTGGCAGAATGGGTTACACCAACCGGCATCGTCCTGAGCGGTTGGCCTTCGTTGGCCAATCTTTTCTTTTCTGTCTGTACTCTTTCTTCTCCAAAAATTCCCGGAAGAGAATTGACCAATCGATCGGGAAGAATCGCCCGCCGAGGGATCTCCTCTCCGGTAAACACTGCGATATCCACAACAGGACGTCCAAACTGCAATAAAGTCTGACAACGGCCGATATAGTCCACCCATGCCTTAGCATATCTCCACCACAGCTGATCCCTTTGAAAATACAATCCTATTCCATCTAGCGTCACACCGGGAGCTTTGTTAAAATAAGGATTATGTACATAAACATGATGAAATAGCTTGTTCATCCCCAAAGCGAAATTCAGGTCGAGCAACGGTTTTAACATACGAGGATTCTCGTTCCACATGATACGCAACTGGGTGAAACCCTCGGCCTGAATAATATTTTTCCCATAAACATGAGCACCGGAAATGGCATCGAGCATATCGTTGAATTTATCATGTGTAGGGCTTTGCAACCAAAACTCCCCCATTGGTCTGTCAACCATCCGATAATGTAACATCCCATCACTTACCATCGTTGGGGCAACACACTCCGCAGAAAATTTACAACCGTACGTTCCGGAGAATTCGGCAAGTGTTTGATAAAAAACATCTACGACCAACTCGGCAATGGTTTGTCGAATATCATACAAAATAGACTCCGTTTGTTCAACACTTTCTAAAGGGATACCGGCATACACGAGTAAATAAGGAGAAAGATCGTAGCCTCTTCTTTTTTCAAATTCATCAAGAAAATTATCCGACCAGTTCTGGCAGCCACATTCCCAACTATCTACATGCAAAAATTTTAAAACGCGCCTGGCCAAAACAGGATCAGTTTTTCTGAAAGCCGCCCCAAACCAGTTCTCAAACTGAAGTTTAACTGCCTCTTTGCTAAATTTATCGCATTCCAACCCTTTTCCTGTTCCGCCGGTCTCATTTCTGTGTCCCGTCGAAGTGTGTCCCATTCTTACAATCTTCCATCTGCCTGGAGGCAAAACGACATTTAACTCATCACCGTTTAACGAGCAAGGATCTAAACGGATGATTTGGGATAATTTCACACAATCTTCATCAGGCAACTCTTCCACCGGCGTTCTTTTGCTTACCCTCCAAACCGATCCGTTTTTCCCTTCCAATTGATCAATAAGCGCCTCACTCGATAAAAAAATCTTATTGATTTTTAAAATGGGTTTCCATTTTGCTGCATCCAGATCTTCTGCACCCGGTTCAGAACCTGCCGGATCCCAGTAAAATCTGAAGTAGCGGGCAGTAGTTGCAGGAATGCTGTAGGTGAAATTTTCATCGGTATTCTGCCATCCATGTCGAGGAGGAACAAGTTGCTTTATTTTTTTGAAATCAACTCCATTATCACTTGCATAAACACACAATCGTTGTACTTGATAATTATTCCCGCCCGGAACAATTTTTATTGATCTACAAGTGAAAGGTTCTTCAAAAGCATATTGTATCCAACAATACGACGAACTCCTGAAAGTGCCGGAAGCCGACCTATCCACCAAATATACAGGAAACCGATCTTCGGTACTTGAGGTAACGTGAGGCATGCAACAATCAGTTGTAAAAAAGTCGGCAACGGGAAACGCATACAGAGCGATTTCACGATAAAAATTCTCGAAAGTTTTCGGACGGGGGAGGCGTAGGCATTTTATCTCCCCTCCCGAAATAACAGTATCACTCCACACCACTTTCTGCATCGATTTTTCGGGTGTAATCCATG
>JAAZMQ010000193.1 GCA_012798745.1 Bacteroidales bacterium | reverse complement strand
GCGTATTACGTGAATGCCGTAAAAAAACTGATGGAGAGCGGTATGATTAAACCCGAAGACAGGGTGGCCTATTTGGGTGGAAGTTTTGGTGAAAAAGGAGGAACAACTTATATCGACATTAACGAGGCATGGAAGATTCTTCAAGCTACAGAGAATTATTATTTACCCGATTTTACAACAGGAAAGTAAAAAATATCGTTGTGAGATATAAGCATGGTAATAATTTTAAAGAATAGACATATATAATGGATGCAAGGGAAAAATATATTGAAGAATATATACTTTCACATTCTGATCCCGAACCCGATTTGTTGAAAGAACTCCGACGTGATGCTCATCTGCATTTACTGCGTCCGCGCATGATAGCCGGTCATTTGCAAGGTCGGCTGCTAAAGATGTTTGTGCACATGATATGTCCCAAACATATTTTGGAAATAGGAACCTATACCGGCTATTCCGCTATCTGTTTGGCTGAAGGATTGTCTGAAAGGGGGCATCTTTATACGATTGAGATTGATGATGAAATGGAAGATTTTATCCGAAAATACCTTGATCAATCGGAACAAAAAGAAAAAATATCTCTTCACATCGGCGATGCATTAGATATTATTCCTACATTTAAGGATAATTTTTTCGATTTAGTGTTTATCGATGCAGATAAACGAAAATATTGGGAATATATCGAGGCGGCATTTCCGAAAGTACGCCCGGGAGGATTTATCTTTGTAGATAACACTCTTTGGAACGGCAAAGTGCTGGCAGAAACTCAGAATAATGATCCTCAAACGAAAGGGATTTTGGAATTTAACGATAAGTTGGCAAATGACAATCGAGTGGAAAAAGTGATACTTCCTATTAGGGATGGATTGACCCTCGTTCGAAAAAAATAAAAAGATATGAAACCAAACAGAGAACAAAAAATAAATCGTTTGATACAAAAAGAGTTGAGTGAGCTCTTTTTGGAGGAGACGAGAAAAACAAAAGGTGTAATTATTTCAGTAACCCATGTGCGGGTGTCATCCGATTTGAGTGTTGCACATGTTTATTTGAGTATTTTTCCTCCGGAAAAAGCCGAAGAGTTGTTGAAAAATATCACGGAAAACGTCAAATCTATACGTTATGACTTTGGTACGCGCATCGGGAAACAATTGCGAATTGTTCCGGAGTTGATATTTCATCTCGATGATTCACTCGATTATATTGAGAAGATTGATAAATTGTTAAAAAACGAATAAAGCGAATCGGTATTGAATCTTCCGTTTTTTGTTGCCCGAAGGTATCTATTTTCAAAGAAATCGCATAACGCCATCAATGTTATCTCATTGATATCGGTGATCGGTATTGCCGTAGCCACAATGGCCATGGTGTGTGTATTGTCGGTTTTCAACGGTTTCGGAAGCATTGTAGAAGGCATGTTCAGCGCCTTCGACCCCGACTTGAAAATAACCATAAAGGAAGGCAAGGTTTTTGATTATCACACGCCTGAGTTTGATAAAATATTGTCGTTGGGCGAGATTGATCTGATATCGGAATCGCTGGAAGAAAATGCGTTGATAGTATATGAAGATCGACAGGCGCCGGTTTTAGTGAAAGGAGTTTCAGAAGATTTTAAATACCTTGCTGAGATGGAAAAGCTGATTATTGATGGCTCTTTCCGACTGCGTGAAGGCCCTGTTGATTATATTACGCTTGGAGCAGGGTTGGCTGTTACGTTGGGAGTTCGTGCGGGATTTGTTCAACCCATTTTTATTTATGCTCCTAAACGCAATGTGCAGGTGAATCTGGCCAATCCCGCAGGTGCATTTACAATGGAAGCCGTTCAGATTGGAGGGGTATTTAGTCTGAATCAGCCCGAATACGATGAAAATATGGCCATTATACCCATTGAATTGGGCAGAGAGCTTTTTCAATACGATACAGAAGTATCATCTCTCGATATCAAATTAAAACCCGGGACTTCAGTAAAAGAGGTAAAAGAAAAAATTTGTCGTATATTAGGCGATCAATACGTGGTTGAAGATAGATACGAACAGCAAAAAGAGTCGTACAATATGCTTCAGATCGAAAAATGGGTAACGTTTCTGATTCTTGCTTTTATTCTTTTGATAGCAGTTTTCAATGTAGCGGGATCACTCTCTATGTTGATTGTGGAGAAGAAGGAGGATATTCGCAGTTTTCGGAATATGGGTGCATCCGATCAATTGATCTCGCGTATTTTTCTGTATGAAGGATGGCTCATTGCTTTCTGGGGTATTGTGTGCGGAATTGTTATTGGTTTGATTTTGTGCTTAGTTCAACAGCATTTTGGTTTGCTGCGTCTTGGCGATACACCTGGAGCTTACATTGTGGAAGCTTATCCGGTTGTGGTAAAAGCAATGGATATCCTTATTGTTTTTGTTTCGGTGAGCATTATTAGTTTTCTCACTATCCTTTATCCGATACGAAATTTAAAAAAATATTTAAAAACGACAGTATAATATGAATATTGCAATTGTGGGTACAGGTTATGTTGGCTTGGTTTCGGGTGCATGTTTCGCCGAAATGGGGGTCAACGTTTTTTGCGTGGATATTAACGCAGAAAAGATTGAAGGATTGAAAAAAGGAATCATTCCTATTTACGAACCCGGGCTGACCAATATCGTTCAGCGCAACTACGATGCCGATCGGTTGCATTTTACTACCGATTTGCCGTCAGTTTTGAATGATATGGATATGGTTTTTATTGCTGTAGGAACACCTTCCGATGAGATGGGAAATGCGGATTTGTCTGCCGTTTTTGAAGTGGCAAAAACCATTGCCGATAACCTTTCTCGTTATGTGTTGATTGTGACGAAAAGTACGGTTCCGGTAGGAACTACCTATCGGATAAAAGAGTTGATTCGTAAACGATTGGACGAGCGCGGCTTATCGGATCTTGAATTTGACGTGGCTTCCAACCCCGAATTTTTGAAAGAAGGTGCCGCCGTAGAAGATTTTATGAGCCCCGACAGGGTAGTGGTTGGAGTGGAAACCGAACGGGCAAAGGAACTGATGAGTAAACTCTATCGTCCGTTTCTTCTGAGCAATTTTCGGGTGATATTCATGGATATTTTGTCGTCCGAAATGACTAAATATGCTTCCAATGCCATGCTTGCCACACGCATTAGTTTTATGAACGATATTGCGAACCTGTGCGAACGGGTAGGTGCCGATGTCAATATGGTGCGTAGGGGGATGGGGAGCGATTCCCGTATCGGAAAGAAATTTCTTTATCCCGGTTGCGGCTATGGAGGAAGTTGTTTCCCGAAAGACATCCGTGCCCTTATCAAGGTAGCCGAGAATGTGGGTTATGAAATGAATGTGCTCAAGGCCGTTGAAGAAGTAAACAATCGGCAGAAAACCATTCTGTTTCAGAAATTCAATGATTATTTTCAAGGCGAT
>JAAZMQ010000192.1 GCA_012798745.1 Bacteroidales bacterium | reverse complement strand
TTTTTGCTCCCATTCCGTTTTCCATATCACGAAAAGCTTCGGCAATTGTTAACCCGGAAAAAGCAACAGAATAACGTGCTCCGGGTGGTTCGTTCATTTGACCAAACACCAAAGCTGCTTGCGATTTAGCTAATTCATTTTCGTCTACTTTTGATAAATTCCAATGACCGGTTTCCATGTTTCTTTTAAATTCATCGCCATACCGAATAACGTCTGATTCTATCATTTCACGCAATAAATCGTTGCCTTCACGTGTACGTTCTCCAACTCCGGCAAAAACAGAAAAACCCTCATGTTTTTTTGCTACATTATTAATTAATTCTTTGATAAGTACCGTTTTACCTACACCTGCTCCGCCAAAAAGCCCGATTTTTCCACCTCGACTATAGGGAGTCAATAAATCGATGACTTTAATGCCTGTGTGAAATATTTCTTCGGTAGTTGACAAACTGTCGAATTTTGGGGGTTCGCGGTGAATTGGATATGAGTTTGTACGATCCAATTTTTTCATTCCATCGATAGGTTCACCGGTTACATTCATAATCCTTCCCTTAACTTGTTCACCTGTTGGCATAGTGATGGGGCCTCCTGACCCCAAGGGATAAACTTTCATCCCTCTTTGCAAGCCATCGGTACTATCCATCGCAATAGTGCGTACAGTGTTTTCTCCAATATGCTGCTGCACTTCTAGTATAAGGAGTTCACCGTTATGTTTTTCAATTTTTAAAGCATCGTGTATATTTGGCAAGATAAGTTCTTTTCCAAATTCTTCAAAAATTACATCAATAACAGGCCCTATGATTTGAGAAATGCGTCCTACAATTTTTGGCATAATAATAATTATATAAGGATATTTTTTTGATTACAAATATAGTCTTTTTTCGAAAAAGAGATATTGTATACCATCATATTATAAATTTCATCAGCATGAAATCATTGTTTATTTAGAATTATTTTAGTTTGTTATCCTGCAGCATTTTGATTACGTCATTCACTTTCTTTTCCTATTCATTAAATGCAAACGGCATTTGACTTTTTTACCTTCAAAAAATCTTTAATTTCATTTTTTGCATGTACTAAATAACCTTCCCCGGGATTCGTGGAATTACTGATAAGCAAAAGCCTCATAAATAATGGTTGATTTATTTTTCTCGCGTGACAAATATAGTCAATTTTCTTATAAAGGATTGGATATTTCTTTTTAATGGCTTAATTTTGCTTTTATTTCTTTTTTAGAATGAGCACTGTAAATGTAATAGAAGAAACAATTCGTAAAATCCGAAAGGATCTTCGTCTTTCCATGAATGGTGTCGTGGCAGCAAGTATGCGGGAGAAAGGAATGAATTACGGTATGAATTTTGGGGTAAAATTTCCGGATATCCGTAGGATTGCGTCTCGTTACATTCCCGATAAAGAGTTAGCCGAAACATTGTGGAAACAAGATGTGCGCGAGTTGAAAATTATTGCTACATTGCTGTATCCTCCCGATGAATTTTCTCGAGAAGATGCTGCACGTTGGATATTGGGGATTCCCAATCAGGAAATTCGCGAGCGGGTGTGCATGAATTTATTTTCAAAAACGGATTTTGCTGACGAGTTGGTTAATGGTTGGGTAAACCAAGAGAACGAAGATACGCGTTTAACGGGGTATTGGCTGTTTGCCAGACTTGCTATTATTCGTGCGACCTCTTTTGAGAGAGTCGATAAGAATAATATTGTCGAGAGAGCTTTTTCTGACCTTGCTTCCGATTCGTTGTTTTTGTTTCAGGCTGCTTTGAATGCCCTGAAATTTGCCGGGAGAGACTCGCCTCAATTGGCTAGTGCTATTTTGAATCGATTGAAGCCATCAGAGAAAAGCTCCAAGGGGAAGGAGATTGCGGATATTTTGCGCTTTGAATTTGAAGATATTATTCCTTAAAATTTTTGTTGACAAAAAAGGCAATGATGAGCAGATTAATTGTGAGGAATAGTCCTACCCCTCCAATATAAATACCTTTCCAGTGAGGAAGTGTGAAATAAAAATAGAGGGAAGCGATAACAATTAATGCAATCAATATCCCCAATATTCGTAAAATGATTTTTTTCCCTTTCATCCTTGTATTTCATTATTTGAAGAGTACAAATGTATTAAAATTTATTTTAGTTGTGTTTTCACCCATTTAGTAATATCTTCCAATACTTCGGGTGAAATGGTTTGTTCAATTTTTGCATATTCATCTATATCCCCTGTTTCACATACCTGGAAAAGATGGTTCAAATTGGGATATTTTTTTATCATATATTGGTTGTTTCCTCCTTTTTCAAGTGCTGTTTCTATCGCTGTCAGATTTTTGTCTGCAAGCACCTGCGTATCTTTTTCGCCGTTAATAGCCAATACCGGGCAGCTTGTCTTTTCAAGGTAATTGGCAGGATCGATGGAGAGAAATTGACGAAGCCAAGGCGAGATCATAGCATTGTAGGTTGAGCGAATAAAGTTTTCTTTTTTTGTCCGCAGTTTGAATAAAGTTGGGAGTTGGTTCCATACTTTACTGAGTTTATTCTGAATAGAAACGCTGTCATTTTCTGTACTCTCCCATTCTTGAGATTTCTTCAATGCGTCTTTTAGATGCGGAATTAACCCCACAATGGTTTCGGGATCTACATTTTGTCGTTTTAGCTCTGTAATATTTTGAACCGATAAAAGTTCGTTGCCTTTAACGCCCATACTTGCTAAAAGAACGATAAATTTCACGTCTTTCGATTCTGACGCCACCGTAGAAGCAACAACTCCCCCTTCACTATGTCCGATCAATCCGATATGGTTTTTATCAATCTCTTTTCTTGTTTGTAGATATGCAATTGCTGTTTTTGCATCTGAAACGAAATCGGCTGTGGTTGCTTTTTTGTAATCCCCTGTTGATCTTCCGACGCCGCGTTTATCGTATCGGAGAACAGCGAAGCCGTTGCGTGTCAGATAATCGGAAAGAACGAGAAAGGGTTTATGCCCGAAAATGGTCTCATCGCGATCGTTTGGCCCGCTTCCTGCAATGAGGATCACTGCAGGATAAATGCTGTCTCTGCCGGGAAGCGTAAGCGTTCCGCTGAGAGAAATGTTGTCTTTTTTGTTTAGGATGGTAACTTCTTCTTCAATGTAAGGATAGGGTTTTGCAGGTGTTTGAGGACGGTTCAATGTTGTGTCTTCGATATGCAGTGTTCCACCCCCGTTTCCCGCAATGTCTTGCGAAAAGACGTGAGTACCTAAAAAAACAAAAAAGGAAAGAAAAATAACTTTTTTCATTGTGGTGATTGTTTGAAAAGAATTTGATTTATTATTCGTGATGGTAAGGTTCGTTGTTCAGAATGGTCATTGCCCGATAAAGCTGCTCTATAAAAACCAAGCGCACCATTTCGTGAGTGAAGGTCATTTTCGAAAGCGACACTTTTTCATCGGCACGCCTGTTCATTTCTTCCGAAAATCCGTAGGGGCCTCCTATGACAAAAACCAAACGCTTTAGCCCCATGAGCCCTTTCTTTTCGATAAACCGGGCAAATTCCGGCGAAGTAAACCCCTTTCCTTTCGTATCCAGAAGTACAACATAATCGTTGGGTTGCAATGTTTTGAGAATTTGGTTTCCTTCGAGAGTCTTCTGATCTTTTTCAGAAAGATTTTTCGTGTTTTTTATATCGGGAACGATTTTAATTTCAAAGGAGATATAACGCTCAAGTCTTTTCACATAGACATTTATCAGCTTGTTATAAGCAGCATCGTTTATTTTTCCTACTGATAACAAAATGATTTTCATTTCTATGAATTTATCTTTGAAATACAATTTTTTCGTCCTGATTACAAATGTAATACTTTATTTTTATAATTTTGTCAATTCATTGTCAACAGCACAGTTAACAAAAAAGATGTTTTAGGTGTTTATACAGTTAGAGTATTCTCAGAAAACGTTTAAATATGGAAGAGAAAGAATTAGTAAATAAACTCATAGATCTGGCTTTTGCCGAAGATATTGGGGAGGGAGATCATACTACCTTGTGTAGTATTCCTGCTGATGCCGAAGGAAGAGCGAAGCTTATCATAAAAGAAGAAGGTATTCTTGCCGGAGTGGAGGTGGCAAAGGAAGTTTTTCATAAATTTGATCCTACGTTAAAGATGGAAGTTTTTATCGAGGATGGAGCGCATGTTAAGCCCGGTGATGTAGCTTTTGTTGTGGAAGGAAAGGTGCAATCGCTTTTGCAAACCGAGCGTCTTGTTCTTAACATCATGCAGCGCATGAGCGGTATTGCAACAACAACACATCATTATGTGAAGCTTCTTGAGGGAACCCGCACGAAATTGCTCGATACGCGTAAAACTTCTCCCGGAATGCGTATGCTTGAAAAAAAAGCAGTAAAAATAGGGGGAGGGGAAAATCATAGGATCGGACTTTTCGATATGATTCTTTTGAAAGATAATCATGTCGATTTTGCCGGGGGTATCGAAAACGCTATTCGTAGGGCTCAAAAATATCTGAAGGAAAAAGGCAAAGACCTAAAAATCGAAATCGAAGTCCGTAATCTTGATGAACTAAAAGAGGCGTTGCGTGTAGGAGGTGTAGATAGGATTATGCTCGATAATTTTTCTGTTGAAGATACGCGTAAAGCTGTGGAATTGGTAGCCGGACAGGTAGAGCTTGAGTCTTCGGGCGGGATCACAGAAGAAACCATACGCAGTTATGCCGAATGTGGGGTAGATTATATTTCTGTAGGTGCATTTACTCATTCGGTTAAGAGTCTTGACATGAGTTTAAAGGCCGATTAAAAGGATGGAAATTAGAGAGAATAAACAAGAATTGTTAGATAAGCGTTATATACGTATGGCCTTCATTTGGGCTGAGAATTCCTATTGCAAGCGTCGTCAGGTGGGTGCAATTTTAGTAAAGGATAAAATGATTATATCCGACGGCTATAATGGCACGCCGGCAGGTTTTGAGAATGTATGCGAGGATGAAAATAATATCACAAAACCATATGTTTTGCATGCCGAGGCCAATGCAATCACAAAAGTTGCCCGATCGAACAACAGTAGCGAAGGGGCGACACTTTATGTGACTTCGGCCCCCTGTATAGAATGCGCCAAGCTTATTATTCAAGCCGGAATCAAGAGGGTTGTATATGCTGATTCTTACCGAGTGAGCGATGGAATTGATTTGTTGAAGAGGGCTAATATTGAAGTTGTTGCTATAGATATAGATAAATAAATAGATAACGGAAGGTATAATTTAAAAAAATAGTGGATGATGAATGCTGAAAAAAGTGTAAGAACGTGGTTGCCGTTGTGGATTGCTTTGGCAATTGTATTAGGAATTTTTATCGGTAACAAGTTTTTGGTATTTGAACGAGGAATAAAAGTTGCAGGTACCGAAAAACTAAATGCAGTTCTTAATTACATAGGGGAATCATATGTCGACCCCATCGATATGAGGGAATTGGTCGAAGATGCTTTGCCTCATATCGTCAGGGAGCTCGATCCCCATTCAGCTTACATACCTGCCGAAGAAATGAAACGGGTCAACGAAGAGCTGGAATCTCATTTTTCAGGAATAGGTGTCAGCTTTTATGTGCTCAACGATACCATTGTTGTTACGAGCATTATTCCGGGAGGTCCCTCTGAAGCCGCAGGAATTCAACCGTGGGATCGCATCGTTGAAGTAAACGATACGGTATTAGCAGGGATAAATATCACCAATGAACAGGTAGTAAAAAAACTGCGAGGCGAAAAAGGCACACAAGTTAAGCTTGGCATCATCAGACCATCTGAAAATAAAATGATATACATTACCGTTACTCGAGGCGATATTCCCGTTAGCAGTGTGCAAGCATCTTACATGTTAACGGACGATATCGGGTACATTAAAGTGGGTACTTTTGCATTTACAACTTTCAGCGAATTTATTTCAGCTATTTCCAAGTTAAAAAACCAAGGGAGCAATTCTTTTGTGATTGATCTTCGCGGCAATTCAGGGGGGTCATTGGAAACGGTTGTTTTTATGGCAAACGAATTTTTGGATAAGGGTGAATTAATTGTTTATGCTGAGGGGCGTAGATTCCCTCGTATCGATCACTATGCCGACGGTTCTGGAACTTGCAAAAATGATCAGATTGTTGTGTTGATTGACGAATTAAGTGCTTCAGCTAGCGAGATCTTTTCAGGAGCTATGCAGGATCATGATCGCGGGTTAATTATTGGACGTAAATCTTTTGGAAAGGGGTTGGTACAAAGTCAACGTCAATTTAGAGACGGATCGGCTATCCGGTTGACGGTCGCTCGTTATTACACGCCATCAGGACGATCCATTCAGCGTAAATATGAAAAAGGACGATACTATGAATATGAAATGGAGGCTATTAATCGTTATATCCAAGGGAATTATGTAAATGTGGATACGGCTTCGAATGTCGATTTAAAACCGTATAAAACAGACGGAGGCAGAACCGTTTATGGTGGCGACGGAATTATGCCTGATATTTTCATTTCTCGTGATACTACGGGTATAAATCCATATTATAATGCGTTGATAAGTCGTGATCTTGTTCAGGAATATGCGATGGTGTACAGCGATAAAAATAGGGAGAAATTGCAGAAATTTAGTTCATGGGAAGATCTTCATCGCTATCTTCGTATGCAGCCTCTGCTGATGAATTTAGTGAGTTATGCCGATTCAAAAGGTGTAAGGCAACGCCCGTATTATATTGAAGAGTCGCGAAAACTTTTAGAAACTCAGTTGGAAGCTTACATTATCCGGAATTTCTGGGGAGAGGAAGGATTTTATGCTGTTCTTATGGAAAACGATAATGTGGTTGACAAAGCTATAGAGATGATTGTTACAGGAAAAGCTGTACCCGAAGCGATTGTTCGAGAACTCTATAAAGAGTGATTTTTCGTCTCGACTCAACTTATTTTTGTTTAGTTTTGATGTGTTGGTGTGGAAATGCAGCAGATATCCTCGAAACAGGTTTTACGGAATCAAATAGCAGCGAAAAAAAAAGCTTTATCAAAAGCGGAATTAAGTAATTTTTCGGCAGAAGTGATTTCAACGCTTGAATTAACATCTTTGTTCCGGGATGCTACCTGTATTTTGGCGTATTATAGCATGGAAGGTGAAGTAGCTACGCATGATTTTATCGATAAATATCATGGGAGCAAATGTTTTATTCTCCCCGTTGTAAGAGGAAATGAATTGGCATTGAGAAAATTTACTTTGCAGGAGGAGATGGTGAAATCTTCTTTTGGAATTTATGAACCGGAAGGGAACGATTTCGTTGATTTCGAGCGGATCGATCTTGTTCTTGTTCCCGGAGTAGCATTTGATAGAAAACTTCATCGGTTGGGTAGGGGGAAAGGGTTTTACGACCGGTTGTTACCTCTTATCAAAGCTCCGAAAATAGGTATTTGTTTCGATTTTCAATTATTCGATCAAATCCCCCATGAAAAGCACGATGTTAAAATGAATATGATTATCTCACAAAATGAGATTGTGTTGGAATGACGATTTTTGACTTTTTAGATGCTTTTACCGGTAAAAATCGATTTGTGCGTCGCATAGTTTTCGATAATATCCGTTTTTGGCATACAATTCCTCATGGTGACCATGTTCTACTATTTCTCCATCGTGTATAACATAAATTTCGTCGGCATTCTTAATGGTGGATAATCGATGGGCAATGGTAATGGTGGTACGATTTTGTACCAGTCTATCCAATGCTTCTTGTACTAGTCTTTCCGATGCCGTATCCAATGCCGATGTAGCTTCGTCGAGGATGAGAATTTGGGGGTCTTTTAAAATGGCTCGTGCAATGCTGATGCGTTGACGTTGACCTCCGGATAGTTTCCCGCCT
>JAAZMQ010000026.1 GCA_012798745.1 Bacteroidales bacterium | reverse complement strand
GGGAGAAATAAAAACGTTGGCAAAAGAAACAGCAATTTACGGCATAAGCAGCATCGTAGGTAAATTTTTAAATTGGTTGCTTACGCCGTTGTGGTCATATGTGCTGGTGAGTCAGGCACAAATGGGAGTTCTCTCCAATTTGTATGGTTGGACGGCACTGATGATTGTTATTTTAACCTATGGCATGGAAACCGGATTGTTTCGGTTTGCCAGCAAAAATGAAGAAAATCCCCGTACCGTATATTCTACCACATTGATCAGTATTGGATCAACAACGCTGATTTTTCTTTTCCTGGTGATACTTTTTTTGAAACCAATCACAGGAGTCACAGGTAGTCCCGACATCAAACCGCATTATGTGCTGATAATGGCCATTATCTTGTCGATGGATGCTTTTTGTTCTATTCCTTTTGCTTGGCTTCGTTACCAGAAGCGTCCTTTACGTTTCGCCTTTATAAAGATTCTGTTTATTGTTCTGAATATAACCTTTAATCTTTTTTTCTTCGTATTATGTCCTTGGTTGGCAAAAAAATATCCCGATTCTTTTGCGTGGTTTACTCTCGAAAACGGTGTAGATTACGTGTTGATATCGAATTTGCTGGCTACTTTCATTCAGTCTATATTCCTTATTCCTCAACTTCGGGTAAAATATACGTTTGATAAAGCATTATTGAAACGAATGCTTCGCTATTCGTTGCCGCTTCTTGTGTTGGGTGTTGCGGGAATATTGAATCAGACGATCGACAAAATTGTTTTTCCGTGGTTGTATCCCGATAAAGCAAATGCAATGATGCAATTGGGAATTTATTCGGCCTGTTTTAAAATTGGAGTGATCATGGTTATGTTTACCCAGGCTTTCCGCTATGCATTTGAACCGTTTATTTTTGCAAAGAGTAAAGAAACTGCAAGCAATAAGGTTGCTTATGCCGATGCCACCAAGTATTTTATTTTGTTTGGGTTGCTGATTTTTTTGGGTGTCATGGGATATCTCGATGTGATCAAATATTTAATAAAATCTACTTATCACGAAGGGTTAATAGTAGTGCCCATTGTGATGATGGGGGAACTTTTCTTCGGCATTTATTTTAACCTGTCGTTGTGGTATAAACTTACCGACCAGACAAAATGGGGGGCTTATCTCTCGCTGATTGGTTTGGCGGTGACGGTAACAGTGAATGTTGTGTTTATTCCTTATTTCGGCTATGTGGCATGCGCATGGGCGTCATTCTTTGCCAATTTGGTGATGATGATTCTTTCGTATTTTCTGGGGCAGAAGAATTATCCTATCGATTACGACTTAAAAACTATCGGATTGTTTTTTGCTTTGGCTTTGACATTGTTTGCCGGAATATCGTTTAGCTGTCACGTTATGCCCAAACTTTGGCTCCGGCTGTTTATAAACACTTTATTAATTGCTGTGTATCTATGGATGGTAATAAAAAAGGAATTACCTTTGCGGGAAATACCTATTATCGGTAAATATTTTCAAAAAAAATAAACATTATAGATTCAGTAAAAATTGCATTAATGAAAAAAATATTTTTATCGTTTGCGCTATTCTTGGTGACATTCGTGGCTCTTCCCGACGAGGGGATGTGGATTTTGAAGGAACTTAACAGACAAAGTATTGCCCGTATGCAGGAGCTTGGTTTCGTTTTTCCGGTGGATCAGTTATATGACGAGAATAATCCTTCTTTGAAGGATGCTGTGGTCATTTTTGGTGGGGGATGCAGTGGTGTGGTTGTATCGGATAAGGGGTTGATTTTTACCAACCACCATTGCGGTTATGATGCTATTCAGAGACTGAGTTCCGTTGAAGATGATTACTTGAAAAATGGTTTTATGGCCGATTCTTATGAAAAAGAATTGCCGGCAGATGGACTAACGGTTTCTTTTCTTCGGTCGATGCATGATGTTACCGATGAAATCTTGCAAAAAATTCCGTCGGTTTTAAGTGAAGTTCACCGTGAGTTGGCTATCGATTCCATTTCCGATTTGTTGTTGGAAGAATACGACGAAGATCCTTTTGTAGAGGCTCACATTGTGCCTTTTTATGCAGGGAATAAATATTATAAGGTTGTTTATGATGTATTTAGGGATGTACGTTTGGTAGTAACACCTCCTCAGTCCATCGGAAAATTCGGTGGTGAGACCGACAATTGGATGTGGCCTCGTCATACGGGCGATTTTTCAGTGTTTCGGGTATATGCCGACGAGAACAATAGGCCGACAGAGTACAGTGAAGATAATGCGCCTTATAAACCCAAGTATGTAGTTCCTGTTTCATTACAAGGAATGGCAGCCGGCGATTATGCTATGACAATAGGTTATCCCGGGCGTACACAACGTTACCTTTCGTCATGGGGGATCAAACAAATGATAGAGTGCGAAAATAAACCTCGTATCGAGGTCAGGGAAGTAAAACAAAAGATTTGGTGGGAAGCCATGACAAAGAGTGATGTTACGCGCATTAAATATTCCGCAAAATATGCCGGCAGTTCCAATTATTGGAAAAATGCCAAAGGGATGAACGAGGCACTGACAAAATTGGATGTGGTTTCCAAAAAAGAAGCGTTGGAAAAGTGCATGGAAGAATGGATCGATAGCGATCCTCAACGCAAAGAAAAATACGGAGATGTGTTGAGCTCGTTGCAAGAGGCTTACACCAACACAAATGAGCAAGCAAAATACACTACATATTTTTTGGAAACATTTCAAAATGGTATTGAGATTATCCGATTTGCAAACACCATTCTTCAGTTTGATACAAACGGCACACAGCAAGAAAAAGAAGAATTCATTAATGACCGCATTATTAATGCTTATAAAAATTACAATCCCGATCTCGATAAAAAGGTGATGATTGCATTACTAGAATTATATGCCGAACGTGTGCCAGAACAGTATCATCCCGATATTTATAAAACTATTCGTAAAAAATTCAAGGGCGACTACGGTAAATATGCCGAT
>JAAZMQ010000191.1 GCA_012798745.1 Bacteroidales bacterium | reverse complement strand
TTGGAACAAAGACGATAAGATAAAATTTAAATGGAAAGCTTCGGAATCGAAAGGGATAACAGCAATACAGAAAGAACGCATCCCGGTATTCAGCGCCGGTGCATCGTTCCGAATAAATTTGTTCGGTTATCTCGTCATTGAGCCCTATTATGCCATTCCTTTTCAAAACGGCGGATTCAGCAATGGCATATTTGGAATCAATTTTGTTCCCGGTTGGTAGTTATTTTGATGACAATTTTTATAAAGGTATCTTCGGATACCTTTTTATTTTATTGTATATTTGCGGCCGGATGTAAAACAATCCGTTACGAAATGTATATGGACAAATCTCAGAAAACGCGATCATCGACCGTTAAACCCAATACAATTGCAGATTGGTTTATCAGGTTGATAAAAGGAATAATTATCGGAATTGGTTTTATTTTACCCGGATTGTCGGGAGGGGTACTCGCCGTAATTCTGGGAATTTACGATAAGTTGATTCAGTTTTTGGCCGATATCCGAAAAAACTTTCTTCAAAACGTGGCCTACTTTTTACCTGTAGCTATCGGTATGGCAATAGGCATTGTCATTTTTTCGATATTCGTTGCAAAGGCTTTCGGTATTTATGCGGCACAGTTTATTTGTTTGTTCGTTGGATTTGTTGTCGGTACGTTTCCTTCCCTTTACAAAACGGCCGGAAAAGAAGGTCGGTCGCCAAAAGACATTATTCTTTTTATTATTTCCACTATTTTTATTTTTATCCTGATGATTATCGGAGATGAACAACTAACAGAGGTGCCCCCCGGTTTGCTCGTATGGATCGGTTCGGGAGCCCTTATCGGTTTAGGCGTAATTGTTCCCGGGATGAGTCCTTCCAATTTTTTGATTTATTTCGGTCTGTACGATGAAATGGCTATCGGGATAAAAAATTTCGATTTCGGCGTAATTATTCCGCTACTCATCGGATTTGTCGTTTGCGTACTTATGTTCGCAAAACTGGCAGCCTACCTTTTCAGAAAATATTATTCCCAAATGTATCATTTCATTCTTGGAATGGTGGCAGGATCATCACTGGCCATATTTCCAACTGTGGTTTTCCCGGCTTTTCGGTCAGAACAACTGGCTGTTACGAGACTTAGTTTTACCGCTGCTTTTCTTTTATGCATTGCCTTTCTTATTGTAGGTGTCATTATCTCTTATCTTTTCAGTAAAGTGGAAGAAAAATATCCCCGAGAAGAAATCTTTTGAAACCGATTTAAATGCGATTTAAATGCAACCACAATTCATGAGCGCTGCTCCGGCTATTGAACATAAATGCAATTTAAATGCAGCTCATACAAATCAACTATAAAATTGAAATAGAATGAAAATGCAAAGCGAAACTTTTTTGATTTTTGACGATGCTAAATGGAAAAATGCAGGTGAAGGTATGCAACGCATGATTCTTGGGTATGACGATCGGATCATGATGGTGAAGATGCATTTTGATGCAAAAGCCGAAGGCAGTATGCATACACATCCGCATTCACAATGTACCTATATTATCAGTGGAAAATTTGTCTTTACCATTGGAGAAGAAAAGAAAACTGTTTCAGCAAAAGATGCGCTCTACATTGCACCTGATGTACCTCATGGTGTAACTTGTATCGAAGAAGGGGAGCTGATCGATGTTTTTAGTCCGACTCGTGAAGATTTTCTTCAGAACAATAATTAAAGCATCAACGATTTGCTATACTAAAAAACTGCAAGTACAAAAACAGGGGCGCTATTTTGTCTTAAAAAATATAAAAATCTTATTTTTAGACTAATCCCTGTTTTTTATCGACGAATCAGCCAACCTTTCCTATAAAACCCCTTATTTTTGTCGCAAGAAGGTGAGTATATGGCGATAATGACGTCATAACTTTCGTTAATCGACCATTGCCAAATTAAACATTTCCCTATCTTTGAGTGTCTTAAAGATGTATTTTATGTTGAACCGATAAAACGTTAAATGAAGATGAAAAAGTATGGAATTTTGGCATTAGTTGCCTTTTTTATGATGAGCCTCTCCATATCGGCTCAGAATGCTACCAGAAGAAGGGATGACGGCAACCAGCCTCCACGTGCAATGAGAATGACAGCCAAAGAACGTGCCGAACACATGGCTAAAGTATTGGATCTGACTTCTGAACAAAAAGAGCAGGTTGAAGAACTTTTAAAAAAGCATGACGAGAAACGTGCCGAGCAAATGGCTAAATTCAGGGAAGATCGTCAGCAGGCACAGCAACAAGATCGCGAAAAAC
>JAAZMQ010000190.1 GCA_012798745.1 Bacteroidales bacterium | reverse complement strand
CTCTTTCCCATGTTCCCCATCCCCAGCTGCCAGTCCATTTAATTAAAAAAAGATCCGGAAGTCCTAGATTAGGATAGCAATAGCCATGTACATGTCCGATTTTTTCTTCCTTTTCAAATTTATTCAAGACATCGTTCATAAAGGTTAGGAAGAAAGGAGAAGTAATCAGATCATCTTCCAGAACAATCACTTTCCCATATTCGTTGACGATACGTGTTACACCCTCTGTAATGTTAGCAGCTAATCCTTTGTTTTCGGAATTTTCCCGGATTCGGATGTCTTTAAATCCGTCAATGGATCGGATGATGCTTCGTACTTCTTCAACTTGTTGACAGTCTGTCTCGTTTTTATATCCGTCCGAAAAAACAAAAAGCGTACTTTCTTTGCTCAGCGGGTTTTTCAGTAACGCATCCAGCGTTTGTCTGGTATGGGCAGGACGGTTGTAGGTAAACAAGAGAACAGGGGCAGTCATCATAACGAAACAAGTTTAGAAGTTGGTTTTTAAAGATAATGTATTTCTTTTCAATACCTGGAGCGATACTTCTGTTCCCACTTTAATGCCTTTTTGTGTAAGTTGTTTTTCTACCGTTTGGTAAGCCAGCTCGGGATGGTTGTTATTGCCGCTGAGATGGCAAAGCCATATGTTACGGAGTTTCGATGAATAGTTGGCAGCCAGAAATTCGGCTGTTTGTCGGTTGCTCAGATGGCCTGAGCCGGATGTAATGCGTTGTTTTAGGGGATAGGGGTAACGGCCATTTTTGAGCATATCTTCATCGTAATTACTTTCAATGATCAGATGGTTGGCTTTACAAATGTAATGTGCTACTTCGTCTGTGATAGTACCTACATCGGTTGCTAATGTAAGCGTATGCTCATTGAACTCGAAAAAATATCCCGCATTGTCGATGCTATCGTGGGGAACATCAAAAGCAGTAATTTTGAAATCTTCAATTTGGAAAGGCATTCCTTTTTCGATGTATCGTTTAGAACTGTTCAGTCGGCTTTTTGTAAGCGAAGAATTGGCAATACCTTGATGTACCTGTCGGGTAGCATAAACAGGGATATGGTGTTTTTCGCCCAGATAACCTACCGATTTGATATGATCGTAATGATCATGAGTAATTAGAACGGCATATATGGAGGAAAAATCGATACCGTATTCGGCAAGCCGTTTTTTGGTTATTCGAGGTCCTATGCCCGCATCAATCAGTATTCCGTAACGACTGTTGCCCAGATAATAACAATTTCCAGAGCTACCGCTACCCAAGCTGAAAAAAGTAAATTGTTCCGAAGGGAAAAGTTCTTGTTGCATAATTAACGCAAAGATAATTATAATTGCCAAATGACCGGTTAATGCGTTTTTAAAATACCGGGATTGGAATTTCTTATTTCATATGATCGTCGAAATAGTATGTAATATGTTCGTGCAAATGAACGCGGTCATGCCCTATTACATTATGTCCATGTCCGGGATAAATAAAATAATCGGGATGGGTACCGGCTTTGATGCAGCAGTTCAAAAATTGCAGGCTATGTTGCCATACTACTATCGGATCTTGGTCACCATGAATAATAAGCAATCTCGATTTTAGTTTGTCTGCTTTATTGAGCAAACTTGATTCTTCATATCCTTCCGGATTTTCTTCCGGTGTATCCATATATCTTTCGCCATACATTATTTCGTAGTATCTCCAATCGGTAACCGGTCCTCCTGCTACTCCGGCTTTAAAAGTATCGGGATGCCGTAGTAGCATGTTGATGGACATAAAGCCTCCGAAACTCCAACCATAAATACCCAGCCGATTTTTGTCCACATAAGGAAGGGCGCAGAGAAATTCCACTCCTTTCATGTGGTCTTTTGTCTCTTCCACACCCAGATATCGATGGGTAATATTTTCGAAATCGGCTCCCCGATAGGATGTACCGCGATTGTCCATCACAAATATCATATATCCCTTTTGAGCCATATAGGTTTCCCATCCATCTGAACCGAACCGCCAGCGGTTACTGACCAATTGCGAATGAGGTCCACCATATACATATATGATTGCAGGATATTTTTTTGTGGGATTAAAATCTGTCGGTTTAACTAACCGATAATACAAATCGGTTTTGTCGTCTGCTGCTTTTAGTGATCCCTGTTCCACCGAAGGCATGTCGTAATCTGCAAATGGATTGGTAGCAGAGGAAAGATTTATGGTTTTTTTGTTTTGGGTATTCAAAAGATCAATTTTTCCCGGATTGTCATGTGCCGAGTACTGGTCCGTAAAATATTTTCCTGATCTACTCAGCGTTATAGTATGGATTCCGGGGGTGGGAGTATAACGACTGATTTTACTGTTTTTCAGATCTACGCTGTAGATATGTCGTTCCAAAGGGGAAGGTTGTGTGGAGGCAAAGAAAAAATGTCGGCCTTTTTCGTCGAATCCAAATACTTCGGTTACTTCCCATGCACCTGAAGTAAGCTGCTTTAAGCGTTTCCCCGAGGAGTCGTAAAGATAAAGATGATTATACCCGTCTTTTCTGCTTTGCTGAACAAAACGATCGGAATTGTCTGGAACAAAAAGAATGGGAGAAAGGGGTTCAACGTATTTGGGATGTGTTTCTTCGAACAATATTTTGATTCGATTTCCTGAAATAGCATCGTATTGGATAAGCTTCATATGATTTTGTTCTCGATTGAGTTCGGCAACGTAAATGGATTTTCCATCCGGATTCCACGCGATGTTGGTGAGATATTTGTCTTTTGGCGATCCTGTTTTTAGATATACGGTTTCTTGAGTCGTCGTATCGAAAATTCCAATAGTAACTTCGTGACTTGTCATTCCTGCCATGGGATATTTGATAGTTTTGAGTTGAGCTGCACGAGCCGAAATATCAACCAGCGGATAATCGGTTACAGTGGTTTCGTTCATGCGATAGAATGCTAGTTTTTTGCCATTTGGAGACCAAAATATACCCTTTGTTATACCAAATTCGTTGCGGTGAACTGCCTGACCACTGACGATATTTTTGTTTTCATCTTGAGTAATTTTGGTTTCTTCTCTGTTATTATTTAGCAGATACAGGTTATTTCCTTTCGTGTATGCCAGAAAAGCATTATCGGGTGAAAGTTCATGATTTTTGCTCTGTGGGGGTAAGGTAAAAAAACTTTTGCACTGTTTTTCTATAGGATGATAAATACCGATTCCTCTTGAGGTATAAAATCGAACTAAAGGATAGTTGTTTTTAGCGAATATAACGTCGTAAACGGTTTGAGTTTTTTCGGATAAGGTGTTTTGAATATCTTTGTAAGTGAAAAAGAGTTGCGTTTCGAAAGGTTTTTCGGGATTTTTAATTATCCATGCCGAATCGCTTTTTAATGCAATGAGGTTGTCACCATACCATTGATATTCAACCGGAATTTTTGGATAGAAGCGATAAAAGTTTTTTCCGCCCGGGATCAATTCTTCCAGAGTTAACTGCTCATTGTGTTGTGCATAGAGGGTAGGTGGAAAAACAAGGTAAAAACCTGCAAGGAGTACAAGTAATAATTGTCGTAATTTTTTCATGTGCTAAAATTTTTGTAGGAACAAATAAATAGTTTGCGATCCCGTTTATAGCATTATTGATCTTAATTCTTTTAAGTAAGTCAATACAAAAGTAGTTTTTTTTGTTGAGATTCGACCTGTAAAAAACTTCTCTTTAATTTCCGTAATTTTTATTAGCTTTGTCAATCGATTTCATGAAAATGAGTTTGTAACTATCAATAAGTAAATATATGAATGTTTTACTGTTAGGATCGGGTGGGCGAGAACATGCCCTTGCTTGGAAAATGAGGCAAAGTAAGGAACTGAATAAGTTGTATATAGCTCCGGGAAACGCAGGTACGGCTGCAATAGGGACGAATATTCTTTTAAAGGTGACCGATTTTGACGGTATTAAAAAATTTTCGCTCGACAACGATATCGACATGGTGGTTGTAGGCCCTGAAGATCCTTTGGTGCAGGGAATTTACGATTACTTTCAAAAAGACGAAGATCTTTGTCATATTGCTGTCATTGGCCCTTCCAAAGAGGGAGCACAATTGGAAGGAAGCAAAGATTTTGCAAAGGAATTTATGATGCGTCACGACATTCCTACGGCAAAACACAAAACCATTACGTTGGAGAGTGTAGAAGAAGGTAATCGTTTTCTGGAATCGTTGCAGCCACCTTATGTTTTGAAAGCCGATGGCTTAGCGGCCGGAAAAGGGGTACTTATCTTGCATGATCTGAATGCAGCCAAGCAAAAATTATGGGAAATGCTGAATGGTATGTTCGGTGCATCGAGTCGCAAGGTGGTGATTGAGGAGTTTTTGTCGGGAATTGAATGTTCTTTTTTTGTACTTACCGACGGAAAATCGTACAAAATATTACCTGAAGCAAAAGACTATAAGCGTGTAGGCGAAGGTGATACCGGATTAAATACAGGAGGAATGGGAGCGGTTTCTCCGGTGCCGTTTGTAGATGAAACGTTCAGAAATAAAGTAGAGAAGAGGATTGTTATTCCCACTATCAATGGATTGAGAGAAGAGAAAATCGATTATAAAGGATTTATTTTTTTCGGATTAATTAATGTGAATGGTGATCCTTACGTTATCGAGTATAATGTGAGGATGGGTGACCCCGAAGCCGAAGTGGTTATGCCTAGAATCAAGTCGGATTTGTTAACTCTTTTTTCCGGAGTGGTAACGGAAACTTTGGATAAACAATCACTTGAAATTGACAATCGCTTTGCCGTAACGGTGATGATTGTTTCGGGCGGATATCCGGAAACTTATGAAAAAGGAAAACTAATTCAAGGGCTCGACGAGGTGAGCGAAAGTATTCTTTTCCATGCAGGGACAATCCTTACCGACGAAGGTGTATGTACCTCAGGTGGACGGGTTATTGCCGTCACTTCATTTGGTAATACATTACAAGAGGCATTGGCTAAATCATACGAAAGTGTAAAAAAGATATCTTTTGAAAAGATGTATTTCCGTAGAGATATCGGATTTGATCTTTTGCAGTTTGTAAAATAAGTTTTTTACAGTTACAGGATGGATAAAGCGGTAAGGAATTTCAAACATAAAATTCTGGGTGGGCGTTTTGTGGGATTTGGTGTGGTAATAGTTGTTATTGCCATGCGTGTGTTGATGTTTTTGAATGGAGAAATTTCTCAAAACGAATTTTCCGATTCGGGCTTTGTTTGGAAATTTCTTGTTCCCTTTTTTTCTGAACCGAAAATTTCTTTTGGTGCTTCCACTTTATCGATTTTTATTATTGCGGCAGTTATTTCGCATCTCAATCATCGGTTTACTATTATAAGGGGACGTACCATTTTGCCGTTTGCCATTCCGCTTTTTCTTTTCAGCCTTCATTCCTATTTTTTGGTAATGACGCCGGATTTTGTGGCTGTATTTTTTTTGTTGTTGGCTTTGTTTCCTTTGTTGAATTCGTATCATCAGACCGAGCACCAGTTATTTGCTTTTCAGTCTGCTGTATTGATCGGCATAGCCGGCGTTTTTCAAATTTATGCCCTCCTTCTTTTGCCGTTATGGTGGTGGGGCGAAAGGATGATGAGGGGATTTAAATTTAAATCATTTGTAGCCTCCTTGATAGGTGTTGGATTGGTTTATTGGTTGGTATTTGCTTTGTTTGTTTTTTGGGGGCGTGTTGAAGAATTTATGGTTCCTTTTGATTTTATTACTCGGGTATCCATAACGCAATTTTCCGAATTTTCTGTCACACAATGGATATTCTCAGGGATGCTTTTTGCTCTCCTTTTCACTTTTATTATTATGGTAAACCGAAAATCTTCGCGCGATAAGGTATTAACTCAAATAGTATTGGGTTTTCTTAGTTTTGTGCTGATTTGCACCATTCTCTTGCAATTTTTTTATTGGAAAAATACACTTTTTTGGCTTACTTTTACACTTACTTTATTTTCTTTTCTTATTGCCTATTATTATTCGCTGGTTGAAAGCAAATGGCAGGTTTATTCGTTTTACTTTATCTTTAGTGTATTTATTTTAATTTATTGTGTCAACTATTTTTCATTTATGCCTACTTTTTTGTAACAAAACAGGGACATTGAGCGTTTATAAAAAGGGATGACTAGCCCTAAATAAAAAGGAGGCATTCACATGAAAAGACAATTTTTTTATGCTGTTTTGGCATTTTCTTTTGGTTTGATTTTTCAGACAGGATGTAAAACTGCTCAAACTGCGACTGAAAAAAAAGCTAAAACAGCTGAGATCACTCAAAAAGTGAACGATTTTGAATTCACTTTCAAAGCCACGTATGCATACCCGACAGGATACCGGTCTATTTATCTGAGTCCGTATTATTATTTGAAAGTATCTAAGGATACAGTTGTTGCTTATTTGCCTTATTTTGGACGCGCTTATACGGCACCTGCGGATCCTACGGAAGGAGGAATTAAGTTTACCAGTACTAATTTCGAGTATGAAGTGAGTGAGGGAAAACGAAAGGGAAATTGGCAGGTGCTCATAAAGACACACGATACGGATCGAGAAATTGTTTTATACCTTGATATTTGGGAAAATGGGTCGGCTCGACTCGATGTCACTGATCCCAATCGGCAAGCCCTTTCATTTCAGGGAGAAATTGAAATAAAAAAGGGATAAAAATCTTTCCGTAGTATTTTCTCGGAAGATTTTTGTGCGGCTGAAGGGACTCGAACCCCCACGCCTTTCGGCACCAGATCCTAAGTCTGGCGCGGCTACCAATTACGCCACAGCCGCAAATTGAACACAAAGATAATATTTTTTCCCCTATTTCTCTTTTTTCTGGTAATATTTGTTATTTAGAAAAAATTCTAAGAAAGTTTATTGTAAAAATATCGTTTGATGAATCAGATGCCAATAATCCATTTATCTTTGGGCATGAAAAAGAAGATAGTATATGGGGCTTCGGAATAAAAATACCCCCCTACAAGAATATAATGCCATTGAAAAATAATGGTTTCCCATTATAAGATCGACTCAAAAACAAAATTTGAATTTTTTGAAGAGCTAAAACGGAATTGTTTGAGCGAAAAAACAGGAAAAACTGCTGTGAAAACGTGTGGGCGAAACTTAAGGGATTTTTTCTACTTCCATAAATTGTTTAAAATTATCGGTAAAATTTCCCTATTACTTTAAATTATGTTTCATAACATATAAAAATATTTTTTTTATTTTGTTTTTATGTATTATGTTTGCAGCACAGTTCAGTATGCACATCATGGTGGCAGGATTCGTATGTATTTTTTTTCTCAGCTGTCAGCACAGTTCAGCATGTATTGGTGTCGATAAAATAGCTTATAAAAGAATAATTAACAGCGTGTTAAATCCAGAATGAAATCCGATATGTGTCATTGCATAATGACTTTTAATCAGATAACATTAACATAAAACATAAAAATTCAACTTGGTAATGTTCTTAAAAAAATATCTTAAAATTAGATGTCCGCCCACGATAGATGAACGTTGGGAGAAAGCATAAGAGAGATTCCGAAGGGAAAATGAACCTTGCTAAACCAGTAATCTGGCCGATATGCGATAATTCGAAAAATGGCAATGGTTCTCCGACAGAATGTGATTGCTTACAGTACAATAGAATGTGTTGGCTAATACCTTTTCTGTGCGGAATTATTTAATATATTTATTAATAACTAATTCATTAAAAAATCAATAAACGAATGAAAAAATTTGTTTTCTTAAGATTACTTTGTCTCTTGATTATAGGGATTATGGTATCGTGTAAAGACAACAACGAAGTTAAATTCGAATCGTTTGATCCAACCAAACCGATTCAGGTGACTAGTTTTTATCCGGATTCGGGAGGCATAGCTACTCCGATGATTATTGAAGGGAGCAATTTCGGATCAGATACAGTGGGTTTAAAAGTCTACTTTGAAGATTCACTTGGAGTAAAACATCTTGCCGGGCTTGTGAGCTCGAATGGATCTAAAATCTATGCGATGGTTCCTAAATTGACTTACCTAAAAAAATTGAACATTGTTGTTGAGCGAACATTGGACAACGGCAAGGTGATTTTCGGTAAAGCCGAAGATGATTTTTTCTACAAAACACAAACCACCGTAACTACAGTAATTGGTAAACCGGAACCAGATAACCGGAATGTAAGAACGATTGGAGGCGATTTTACTTCCGCAACACTTGCAGCACCGTTTGCCATATGTCTGGATGATGAAGACAACATCTTGATTGTTGAACGTGAATTCTGGTTGAAGGGAGGGGGGCACAGTGGTCAGCCGGTGAAGGATGAAAAAGGGAACAATGTACAATCTAATTTGGTGTTGGGAGACACAAAAAATGAGTCGGTCATAGTGTTGAAATATGGGGCGAACTATTCGAATGCGCCTGCTTTTTCAAGCGAAAGTGGCAATCAGGCTATCTATGTGCCCGAAGATGCGGGGCTATATTATTACAGCTTGAATAAAACGTTGAGTTATGCACCTCGCCGCCGTTCGCTAATCACTGATGAGGAAACCAAAAATGTTGTAGAAGGCAACTGGAAATACTCGTTCGTGGTGAATAAATTCGATAATATGGTTTATACAGTAATGTGGAAGGGACAGCTTGTGAGATTTAATCCTACTACTCGGGTTGTAGAGGTGTTATTAGATAAAGTGATTCCCGATATACCGAATGCCGGTGGCGATGCCGGAACCAATGCCTATTGTATCTTTTCGCCGATAGAGCCCAATATGCTTTATATTTGTCAGGAAGATTACAATCTGATAAGTCGTGTAGATATATCGAAACTTGATCAGGTTGATAAAAAAACTTACAAGGGTGAGATGTATGCAGGAAGAGCTATTCTCGAAGGTCCGGTAAACGGAAGAGGTTGGGAGGATGGACTACTAGAGAATGCGCGTTTTTATGCACCAAAACAGATTTGTTTTACCGCTGATGGCAAACTCTATATTGCAGACACCTATAATCACTGTATTCGCGTAATTGATACTACTTTACCTAAGGATAAAGCGACAGTGCGGACAGTCATTGGACTTCCTCAAAGTGCCGGTTTCCAGGATGGAGGACCAGAAATTGCCAAATTCAACTATCCGGCAGGGGTGGCGGTAAATTCCGATGGTTCGGTTGTATATGTTGCTGACACAAAGAATCATGTGATAAGAAAACTATCTATTGAATAAAATAATCAGGAAAGCATGAAAAAACTAAATTTACTTATTTTACTGTTTATAAGTTTTTTTACTGCCAACATTTTTGGACAAAAGGCAGTTAACAGAAATCTCACTATTTCAGGTGTGGTATTGGACAATTATGGTAATCCTTTGCCCGGTGTTTCAATATTCATTAAAAATTCGCCGGGAGTAGGTACTGTAAGTGATGTCGACGGAAAATTCATGATTAAGGCTGCTAAAAGAGAAACAGTTGTTTTTCAGATGATTGGCATGACCTCGTATGAATATTATGTAGAAGAAAGCGAAGAGGACGTGGTGATTACCTTAGGAGAGGATGTCCAGCAACTAGAAGAAGTGGTGATTACCGGTCTCACTTCACAGAAAAAAGTTTCTATAGTGGGCGCCATTACCAGTGTTGAAGTAGATGAACTCAAAACCCCGGCTACATCTCTTAATAACATGCTTGGAGGGCGTGTTGCGGGGATTATTTCTCAACAGTTTTCCGGAGAACCGGGAAAGAATATTTCCAACTTTTGGATTCGTGGTATTGGAACATTTGGTGCCAACTCAGGAGCTTTGGTTTTAATTGATGGACTCGAAGGACGTTTGGAGGATGTGGATCCGGACGATGTGGAGTCGTTTCAGATTCTTAAAGATGCTTCGGCTACAGCTGTTTACGGTGTACGAGGAGCTAACGGTGTTGTGCTGGTGACAACGAAAAAGGGGCGAACGGGAAAGCTGCAGATTACCGGCCGTACCACGCTTCAAATAAACAGATTAAAAAGAATGCCTCAATACCTGGGGGCTTACGAATATGCCAAATTGGCCAATGAAGCACGGGCGATGTCGGGTTACGATGACCTTTATACCCGTCTTGAGCTGGACCTGATAAAAAGCGGGCTAGATCCGGATCTTTATCCCGACGTGAATTGGATGGATGAAATTATGAAGAAAACTTCTATGCAACAACGATACTATGTGAGTGCAAGGGGAGGTGGTGATATTGCAACATACTTTGTTTCATTAGGAGCTCAACTGGAATCGGCCGCTTACAGACAGGAAGAATCTAGGTTCAAAAAACCACTGGCATATAACAAATATAATTATCGAGCAAATATCGACATGAATTTGACTCCCAAAACCAAGCTCTATTTTGGGGTTGACGGAAATCTTACAAGTCACACCTTACCAGGGTATCAGAATACAAACACGCTCTGGAGATCGGTGCGTATGCTTACACCGGTGATGTTTCCGAAAGTATATTCTGATGGAACGTTGCCAACATATGGTACACAAGAACTCTCTTCTCCCTATACATTGCTTAATTATACCGGATATGCCACAGACAACAATTCTCGCAATATGATCACCTTGCAGCTTGAACAAAAAGTAGGTGGATTTTTCGACGGGCTTACCTTATCTGCTCAGGTGATGACTGATTATGAAACTTACCTCCATGAGCAGCGTTGGATGTTTCCGAACGGATATCGTGCAACGGGTAGAGATGCAAAGGGACAACTTATCAAGTCGTTGAGAATAAGCGAGCAAACACTTTCTTACTCAAGAGACAGGCATGTGTGGAGAAAATATTACATGGAATCGAAAGCCGATTGGAAACGCTCATTTGACAGGCACGACATAGGTGCATTGCTTTATTACTACATGGAGGATGAGCAGAGTAGTCGGTGGGGAGCAGACAATTTAGGTATTAACGCTATTCCTGCACGAAGACAAAATGTGTCGGGACGCATATCCTATGGTTATGATAACACTTATTTTATTGATGCCAACTTCGGTTATACCGGTTCTTCGCAGTTTGAGAAAAGTAGACGATACGGTTTTTTCCCCTCGCTTGCCGTTGGATGGGTTCCGACCGCTTATGAATGGATGGAAAAAAATATGCCGGCAGTTAGCTTTCTGAAGTTGCGCGCATCATATGGTTTGGCGGGTAACGATCAAATAGCAGGTGCGGTGAGGTTCCCATACCTAACATTGATTAATAACAATGCACCAACTTATTGGGGGTATCGCGGACGAGGTATTACTGAAATTCAGGTTGGTGCAGATAATCTGAAGTGGGAAGTAGCCAAAAAAGCAAATATCGGAATTGATGCTAAGTTCTTCAACGATAAACTCTCGTTTACCGTGGACGTGTTCCGTGATCAACGTGACAATATCTTTATGCCGCGTGTGACACTTCCGGATTATTTGGGCCTTGTAACTATACCTCATTCTAACGTGGGAAGTATGCACAGCTACGGATCAGATGGTAATGTGGAGTATTTTCATATGATAAATAAAGATATGAGTTTCACATTGCGTGCAAATTATACTTTCTCAGAAAATATTATTGATTACTACGAAGAAAATCCGCTCCCTTACGATTATTTGAGCGTGACAGGAAAGCCGTATAATGTTCTTAGGGGTTATATCTCCGAAGGATTTTTCGAAAGTAAGGAAGAAATAGAAACCAGTCCCGATCAAAGTACATTTGGTATAATCCGCCCGGGTGATATAAAGTATCGTGATGTGAATGGTGACGGGGTGATTAACGAGGACGATAAAGTACCCCTGTCCTACTCAAATCAACTGCCACGTTTGATGGGTGGTTTGGGAGCCGATTTTAGCTATAAAGACCTCACCATTGCCATTTTATTCAAAGGGTCTGCAAAAGTAAATTATTACCGCGCCGGTCTTGGCAATGATGCGGGATGGATTCCTTTTTACGAAGGAGACTTGGGTAATGTGATAAAACTTGCAAATAATCCTGCTAACCGGTGGACACCGGCATGGTATTCAGGAGATCCGGCAACAGAAAATCCTGACGCGGAGTTTCCTCGCCTTTCATATGGCGGGAATACCAACAACGCACAGCTGTCGGATTTCTGGAAACGCGATGGTTCGTACATACGTTTGCAGGAGTTGAGTCTCAGATATAGGCTAAAGGGGCATGAATGGCTGAAATCAGTGGGTCTTTCGTCAGTCGATTTGGAATTTGTTGCGAACAATTTGTTCACTATTGACAAGGTGAAATATTTTGACCCGGAACAGGCATCATCAAACGGAGGAGCCTATCCGATTCCGGCTTCTTTTACGTTCCAGATGTATTTCAATTTCTAAATAAATTAACCAGACAACAGATATGAAAAAAATTACAATATTTTGCATAGCATTAGTGGGTATGATAAGTTTGATACTTAGTTCATGCAACTTTCTGGATGTTGAAACTTATTTTGAAGGAACATTCAGAGAGGATTCAATCTTTCATAGCAAAGTGAATGCAGAAGGGTATTTGTGGAATACTCCGAAGGATTTTCCGGATCCGGGAGCAATATGGGGCAACCCTTGGACACCCGGCCAGCTTGCATCGGACGAGATGACTTGCCGCTGGAGGACATGGGAATTCCCGGGTGTGCTTTTTACTGTGGGAGAAATCAATGAGCGAAACCTCGGTTCAATGAATATTTGGTACAGGATGTACCGGATCATAGCAAGGTGCAACCTAATGCTTTCTGAGGCAGATAACGTAAAAGACATGTCGACCCTCGACAAGCAGTTATATAAAGGATATGTTCATTTCTTGCGTGGTTATGCCTATTACCACTTACTGATGAATTGGGGTCCTTGTCTGATTGTGGGCGACGAAGTGATGTCAAGTGCAGAACCTGCTTCATACTATGACCGAGAGCGTGCTACGTACGACGAATCGGTAGATTATATTTGCAATGAATTTGCGATTGCGGCACAAGTACTACCTACATCGAAACAACAATCGATTAATTTCTTTGAACGTCCAACCAAAGGAGCGGCCTTGGCGCTGATTGCGCGCCTGCGTCTTTATCAGGCATCACCCCTCTTTAACGGAGGAAATGCAGCTCGTGTTTCTTTCGGCAACTGGGTTCGTAAAAGCGATAAAAAGCACTATGTAAATCAGAATTATGATCCAAAACGATGGGCTGTTGCTGCTGCTGCAGCTAAAGAGGTGATCGATATGGGTATCTACGAATTACATACGGTAGAAGTTGATCCTAAAAACCCCTATCCACTTGCAAGTAATGTACCGCAAGCTCCTTTTCCCGAAGGCGCAGGAGGTATCGATCCATATCGTTCTTTTGCCGATATGTTCAATGGGGAAGGAATTATCCAGACCAACAAAGAATTTATATGGGCGATGGAATCAGGAAATGTAACAAGTTATACTCGTCACTCATTTCCGGTATATTACGGAGGATGGGGAGGGATGTCGGTGCCTCAGCGTGTGGTTGATGCATTTTTGATGGCGGACGGCAGAACCATTCACAATTCATCGGAAGAGTATCCCTATGAGCCGGATTTGACTAAAACCATCGGAGGTAGTGGTGTTACACTGGGTTCGTATATTTTGATGGGGAATGTACCGAGGATGTATTATAACCGTGAACCGAGATTTTATGCTTCGATAGGATTTCCCGGGAGTTACTGGCCAATGAATTCTGCAGGGGTAGATCCCAATTATACAAGACAACAGTTTTGGTTTTCGCATGATCATAATTCAGGAATAATTGGTGCAGGAAACAATATTAACGACTATTGTGTCACCGGATATGTGCCGGTGAAGTATATTCATCCTGACGACTCGTGGGCAAATGGTAAGGGTAATGTGAAGGAAGCCGCTTTTAGAACGACACCGAAGCCGTTCCCGATAATCAGATATGCTGAAGTATTACTAGAATATGTGGAAGCACTCAACAATATTGAAGGAACGCAGACTGTGGAAGTGATTGATGCGAGTGGATCAAAGGTAGAAAGAACCCTTACCCGTGATATAGATGAGATGGCGAAATATTTCAACATGGTTCGTTATCGTGCAGGATTGCCCGGAGTTACTTCTGAACAACTTTTAAGCAGAGAAGAGTTTCAAAACGTCTTGATGAATGAGCGCCAAGTTGAACTATTTAATGAGGGATATCGCTATTTCGATACTCGGCGTTGGGGTATTTATCTTGATCAAGATGCTAATACCTCTAATTGGCGGGGCTTAAATGTGGAGCGTGACAGAGATAACTCTAATAACCTAGAGGGATTCTGGTCAATTGTAATCATTAATCAGCAAAATATACGCGATCGGATTGCTAAACCTCGTATGGTGCTTCTTCCGATACCGCACAGTGAACTATTAAAGGTACCGGCTATGGACCAGAACCCTGGCTGGGATAGATAATGATGATAAAATTTAAAAAATGTCTGAACAAATGAGAAAATTGGTCTGATTTAACAAATAAAGAATAATTAAGATGAAAAAATATTCAATAGCAGTTCTTATATTAATAATTTCCGCTGTTTTTGTTTCCTGTGACACATATGATTTTGAACAGGAAGAGTATAAGCACGAAGTATATCTGTTAAGTAATAACGAGTTGATGTACGATAGACAGGTGGCCGATCTAAAGAGCGAAGGCGATACCATTTATTTGGTAGCCGGATTGAGTGGCTCACAACTCTCTTCAGAAACCTTTAAAGTAGCTTTAGAAGAGTCGGACTCATTGTTCAATGCATACAACAAATCGAATTTTGATATCGATTCAGCACGGTTTGCACGTCTACTCCCAAAAGAGTGTTATACCTTTCCCGAAATGGAGAAAGAAATTCCGGCCGGTGAGAATAGTGTAAGATTTCCCATCTGCTTGAAAAATCTGGAACGATTGTCTCCCGACAGTATTTATCTGCTGAACTACAAGATAGATACTACGAAAACAAAAAAATTCAATCCCAGAAAACAAGAAGTGTTGATTCGTATTTACAAAAAGAACGAGTTTTCCACAACACAACGGAATACCTATTACAATTACTTCTCATCTTACATAATTACTCCCGGGCCGACTCCGATTGTGAGGCGTCCAACCAGTACTAATCAGGTATTCCCGCTTGGCGAGAATTCCGTCAGACTTCTTGCCGGAGATGAGACCTTTGGTGATTATAAATCGGCGTTGGAGAAAATCAACAAGATGAGCATAAAGGTTACAGTGGGTGAAAAAACTCCGCAAAATCCATTGGCTCGAACTCTTACCATCGAACCATACAAAGATATTGATGTGGTGCAGTTGCCCCCGCTTAAGGAGTACAATAATACGTATCTGATTAACATTATTTCTACACCTGACGGGAGGAAAACATACTATAAGGAATTTCGGCTACATTATAAGTATCGCTTGGAGGAGAATGATCCGTATAAGGAGGTTCAGGCGATCTTACGTATGGAGTACAATCCGAGATCAGAACTATTGTAAATAAAAAAGATAAACATTTTTGGGAGGAAGTAATAAAATTAAAGAATATGAAAAAAAATATGATACTTTATGTTCTAGTCGGAGTATTGGTTGCAGTTATTGGATTTAACGCCTGTACTCCCGACTATGAAACCAACTTTGAGGAGAAGACGTTGGTGGTACCGGACAAATGTTTGTCACCCATTTACTTTAATATTGAGGGGGGTGAAAAAGAGATTACTGTAAATACAAACGTTCCAACTGCCAATTGGACTGCTACATCAAACGCCGATTGGGTAAAGGTACATAAAACGGATGGGAAGGTGACAATTACTGCTGACCCCAGCAGCCTTTATACCACGCGTGTTGCACGAGTGAATATCGCATATGGACACCAGTCGTACGATATAGTTGTGACACAATTTGGGAAGGAGTCGATTATTCTGATAGACGGAAAACGTGAGGGAGTGATCAAGGAAGTGTCAGCTACGCAAAAGCTTTTAGAGATTGAAGTGGTTACTAACCTGAATCTCGATAATATTGTGATTCCGGATACCGTTTCATGGGTGAAGCTGGCTCCTGTTTCGCGCTTGTCTGAAGATGCGTCAACTCAAACCCTGGCATTTGCCCTCGATGTGAACACTGATACTGTTCCTCGTTTTTGCAGCATAATTTTGCAGTCGTCTGATAATTATGATTATATAACTACTTTTATAATCAAACAGTTGCAGAGAGGATATATTGTGGAAGCGGCAGATTCTGTAAAAAATTTGCGAGTACCTGCTTCAGGGAAAACAATTACCATTCCGTTTGAGGTTAACGGGCCGCAAGGTACTGCTTACACTTTCGAGATAGAGGAGTCGAGCAAGAATTGGATTGAACCCGTATCTACACCTGCTACCCGCTCGCTTCGCCCTGTATCCGAATCGTTCATTGTAAAGCCAAATATTCTTGAGAAAGAGAGGGTTGGAACTATTACGTTCAGAAGTACTGATCCGGAAGAAAACAGCTCGTTTGTAGTTACAATCATACAAGATAAGTTTGTACCGGTTCCCCCGCAGAATGTCGTTAATGCGAAAGCAACAGCAGGAAATGGATTTATTATGCTTAGTTGGATGATGCCGGAACATGTAGATTTCACAACGATGACCATCAGTTATTTTGATCCGGTTTTCAAACGTGAGATAATTAAAACAATCGACAATAATACTACTGTTCAGTATAAAATTGACCAAACATTTAAAGCAGCCGGAGAGTACGAGTTCACCATCAAAACCTTTGGACCAACCGGAATGGAAACAGAAACGCCTGTTGTAGTAAGAGGTAGGTCTGAAGCTGCGCCGGACTTTTTGCCTGTGGAGCTAACCGTTGATATGTTGAGCACAAATGCTCAAGAACCGCTCGAAGGGCCTATCGCCAATCTGGTGGATGGAAAGGTGAATACCTATTTCCATTCTGCCTGGAGTATTTCAATTAATGAACCTCATTATTTTCAGTTGGATTTAAAGAAAGGAATCGAAGGCTTTAGGTATGATTTTTCTACACGTCATAACGGAGATGGTGGAGGTGATGTTAAGCGCATGAAGATAGAAGCAAGTAATGATGGAATTACCTGGATTGAAGTTGCAACACACTCTTATACTTTACCCGGCAGCAGAGGAGCTACGGTAAATGGTCAGGAAGTGACGATGGACAATGTTTACACAAAACTGAGGTTTACTCCGTTGGCCAGAAGGAGTGCCGATCCCATCAACAACTCCTGGTTTAATATGAGTGAATTCTACTTGTATGAAAAGAATATTTATACGGAAAGATGGGCAGAAGCACAATTATAGGTATTTGAAGCTTTCCATTTTAATTAAGAGAAAAGAAGGAGGGGAGTATTTTTCCCCCTCCTTCTTTTTTTAAACTCATATGTTCTTGTCCTGAAAATGGCGTTACAGGCAGAAAGTTAATGAATCGGATAACAACAATCCCTACTGATGAAAAGGTATTGGGATCATTTTTCTTTTCCTCCGCAAACCTGTTTTGCTGTTTTTTCTATTACCTGCGGATAATATTCGTATTCTAGTTTATGTATTCGTTGAGCCAATTCTTCGGGTGTGTCGGAAGGTAGAACCGGACATCGAGCCTGAAAAATAATTTCTCCTTCGTCGTAGCATTCGTTTACGAAATGAATGGTAATCCCTGATTCCTTTTCCCCTGCTTGAATCACAGCCTTATGTAGGCGATCGCCATACATGCCTTTCCCTCCATATTTGGGTAGTAGTGCCGGATGAATATTGACAATGCGTTGAGGATAAGCTTTCAGAATAGGCTCCGGTACTTTCAGTAGAAATCCTGCCAAGACAATGAAATCGATCCGGTATTCTTGTAATTTTTGAAGAACAGGATCTCCCTTGTCAAACTCGTCTTTGGAAAAAGTATAAGAAGGGACTCCTAAATTTTTTGCCCGCGTGTGTACATAGGCATTTTGGTTGTTCGATAAGACAAGAGCTACCCGCATCTCTTCATTATCCTTAAAGTATCGAATGATATTTTCGGCATTTGAACCATTCCCCGACGCAAAAACAGCTATATTTATCATATTAAAGAGTGATTTTATGCACAAAAAATGCAAAAATGTGCAGTTTTTATGAATTTATTACCTAAAATGTTATGTGATTCAGGAAAAAATACTTTACTTTGCATCGCAAATTTAGAAATAAAATTT
>JAAZMQ010000025.1 GCA_012798745.1 Bacteroidales bacterium | reverse complement strand
CTTTCTTGCAGATTCGCCGGTACCGAATCCAGCTGATTCTGACATGTTTATGTTGTATCTCTTGCGTGCAAGATTCCAAGCTTCAACCATGCCGTTATGTAATTCGGTATCCGATTTTACATTGTACTGAATCGCAAATTGATCAATATTCGGATCATCAGCTAATATACCAAAATCTATGCCGTCGAGTGAATGTACCGCGATTGGATGTCTGAATTCATCACAATGACGGATTATTGAGGCAAGTTTGGAAATACGTTTTGCTGTATAAACTTCTTGATATTCTTCGGCGATGCACCAGATTAGATTATTGAATTTCTTGAATCGATTCACAATATTTTCAAAAAACGTTTTTTCTTGCGTGCATACTTCATCACCGGTGTGCCAAATGCATGTACTGTCATCGTAGAATATAAAAAAGATCAGGATATCGTTTCTGTCCATTTCCTCGAACCAGCTTTCCCATTGATTCAGGATTTCATTATTCAACGGTTTATTCGGATCATGATTCATAAATGGATTCTGAGATGGATCCCCATCTCCTCCATGAGATCTGACACCTATCATATAAATGCAATTTCCTCCATTAATGGCAAGTTTCTTAATAAGTTGTATCTGATCGCCATTTCTTGTTCCGTTTGGATTTTCTTCACCCTGATAGAGGAAATCTTCAGGGTCACCCGGCCCGCAGATGAAAAAAGGAATACCATTCCGTCGGATTAGATGCGCTCGATTATTCTTATTGCTGGTAATTCCTTGCATTAAATCAAGATGATTAATAGATTGAATAACGAGTTTTATTGCATGATTCTGCTCCTCATCGGTATCGATAGACGACTGATTCCAGCTTAATATAAGATTACAGGATGGGATTATTATTAAGGCTTCCTTTCCTCCATGTCCAAGAGCCGCAAAAGTATCGTGAGGGGCATCCAACCAATTTCGCTTCCCGTTGGAGTCAATCCCGTTTACCCACCACAACCAACTATAGCTGCCCTTGTGTTCACATTGATTGTCCGGTATGACTTGTGAACCTATTGTCCTTTGCCCTTCAATCATTTCCGCCTGAACTCCGGAGGTTCTTGGAATTGAATTGGGTAATGGATCAGTAATTGCAAGTTTTGCAAACCCTTGGGCGATTATTTGATTTTTGTTCCATACGCCCTGATTCAGGTAAAGCAAGCCAAATCGGGCAAAGTCTCTTGGAGAAATAGCAATTCTGCCCGGACGATTGTTTGTACCGAATGCGAGCAAAGTGGGATTATCTTGGCATTCAATAAGGTCTGTTAACAAGGGGTGGAGGATTTTATTATCCCATTCCGATACTTCTGTTTTATAGACTTGCTTAAAAAGAATGTCCACGAATAAAGCCATTTGCCAGTCGTTGTAGACGAATGCAGTGCCGGGTTTCTCACTTACACCATAGCATGCAGTTTGCGTTGCAAAATGCCTCCATGTAATAAATTTATCTTTATATCCGAGATTAGGGTTTAGTACATTTAGTCTTTTTTCATATTGGGCAATCGACTCATCGATTGAGGAAATTTTTGTATCTTCTATCGCCTTAAAAAGAAAATGAGTATAAAACGGTTTTGCTGCAGATGCAATATCAGATGGTTCCGTATATTTTCCCCATCCGTAGATAAGATACCCGTCTTTTATAATGCATCCGTTACCGCCAATATAATCCGCCGCTTTTTTGAGTTTTTTCGCTGACATTCCTAACTCAGAAGGTGTTCTACTTTCCCAACTTTTTTCTGGAAAATTTCTTGCATTAACGCTATCGATTGAAACCAGAAGAATCGAGATCTCAAGGACAAATTTTAAATATTGAAGTTCCCTTTTTTTCATGCGAAAAATTATTTAGTAGTTATATTTGATTCAATCAATTATAAAAACTATTCTATCCTTTTATCGTAATTTCATGTAATTAATCCAACTTTTTAAGCGGTTTCCATTGGAACATTACTGTGCGATTATGTACACAGGAGTGTCGGTTAGTTCAACCGTGAGTCCTTCTTTGTTCGCCTTGCGAGAACCTAAGTGAGATCCTAAATAGTCAATTAGCCGATACGAGCCGCGGGGGATCGGGAACTCAGCTTGTTGGGTTGTTTCATCCTCGCTACACCATGCAGCGATAGCGATTTTACTGTTTTTTTCGAAACGGAGAGCGAAGCAGTTTTCGAGGTTTGTATCTGGAAAGATAACGTGTCCGACGAACGTGTATCCCTCAAGCACTTGACACAGCGTTTTGGCTGCCACATACGCCGGTTTGGGATCGTACACCGGATTGCGATCCTTATGGTATGGGTAGGTTACCATACCGAAATGGTGCTCAGGTTCTTTGGGGTCCGGACCATCATCATGCCAATCGTACCAGATCGAAAGGGGAACGCCCGCCGCTATATTGGTTAGCCACTGACGGGGAAGGTACTTTCCTTGCCGTTCTTCGTCATAATTTTGCCAAGCTGCCGAATAACCCCATTCTCCCGAAATGATCGGGATTTGTTTTCCCTTTGGCGCATATTTAGCAATGAGTTCCGCCAGTTTTTCATATTCGGGAAGAACAGTTTCCGGTGGAGTCTGGCGATAGGGGTGAACAGAAACAGCATCCCAATATTCCAATAACCCACCTTGGAAACAAGCTTCCAGAAACCTCATGTCAATCTGTGAGGTTGCCGGTCCGATATAAATCTCGCCGGGAGATTCTTTTCTGATTGCCTTGCCTACTTCTATGGCTAGTTTGATGTAGTCTTCTACGTTGGGATTAGGCTTCCAAAATCCGATATTTGGTTCGTTATACATTTCCCAAAGGATATTGTGACCTTGAAAATGTTTTGTGGCTGTGGCTGCCCAACGCGCAAAGGCTTTACGGCCCTCATCCGTATAAGGTGCTAATCCATCGTCATACAGGCGATTGCCGTAGTCCAGAATGAAAAGACCACGAATGCTGTATTTTTCCATGGAAGCTACAAGTCGTTCGTACGCTGAGAAATCGTATATTCCTCGTTCACGTTCCGTTGCTCCCCATGTGAAATCCATGCGAATCCACTTTACGCCCGATGCAGCCAGCATCTCCATTTCGCCCGGTCGTGCATCTGTGAAGTGAATATTTACCCCGAATCCTTGCGGAATCACCAACTTGGATTGTTTGGTTTCAGCGGCGTGGATGCTCCTTGGCATCCCTATTAGCTCGAGCACAAAAACAATCCCAATTAAAGTGAGAAAGTAATTGCTCCAACTCTTCTTTAAGTGTTGTGAATTCATGATTATTTCTTCTTCAAAAAACTATATAATACGAAATGTAAAGATATTATTTTATTTTAAAATTTGGCAGATAATGAACAAAGAACAAACTATTGTTGATTGACTGTTTCTTTGGGTTTTGCGATCACTTTTCTTGTTCCATTTTGTAACCGGATATCAAGTTTTATTATAAATTATTTTTGATCTTTGTTTGACGGGTTTTTTTATTGCAAATGCGTGAATTAATTTCCTCGTGGCTTTTCGGTTACATATGGTTTTTTATCTGCCTCGCGGAATGAGCACGATGCCGTATTCATCTTCTATAAACCGGAAATAGTAATACAAACGGTAATTGAGTTCCAGACCGTAATCGATATGGGGATCATAGTCGATATAGGTTGCGTAAAAACTTCCGTAGCGCAGCGGATTGTTGTGGCGGTGGTTCCATTCGCTTACGTAGAGTCGGTTCCAGCTTTCGTAATATTGCTGCGAGTAAAAATGTGGGGAGGGTTGGGTTGCCAACCAGGATTCGAATTTCGGATCGAGTACGATCAATTCGTATTCTACGGAGTCTTTCTCATCTTCGGTATTGTTCTTTACCAGTTTCACTTTGGGCGGCTGTTGTGCAGTGCTTTCTGCTTTTCTGGTGGTTTTGCAGCCCGTTAAAGGCATTCCGATCGTTAAAGCCAGCAAGAGTACGGCTTTAATGAAATTGGCAATCCTTATTTTTTCGGTGGTTTTGTTCGTTGTCATGGTCGCATATTGTTTTATTGTTTTTGCACATGCTTTCTACAAATATAGCAAAAAAATACGCTCTTTAGTCTCTTTATGAATGAATTTATGCAATAAATTTGCGCGTTAATTTTAGGGTATTTAGAGGGATTGCCGGCTTCCGTTTGTTTTGGCAGAACGGTGATATCTGTTTGGTGGAGGGCGTTGAGGTATGATATCTAATTTATTAATCCAATTAGGATAGTGCCTTTGCCGGAAGTGGTTTCAGCGGGTCTTGTATTCTTTTGTCAAAATTAGGAAAAAGGGGATTGCTATCAACTCGAACAGGGCTGCCAGTAAAATCAAAGAGAAAACCGAATGTTCGTAAAGCATTCCCATTAAGGCACCTCCCAACATCCACGAGAGTCCGAAGATGGTGTTGAAAATTCCATAAGCCGATCCCCGACGACTTATCGCGGTGAGGTCGGCAACAGCTGCCCTCATGATAGTTTCATGAACACCAAGAACAATTCCCCATAAAATGATCCCGATAATCACGAAAACGAGCATGTTGCTGAAAGTTAAGAAAGGGATGAAAACCGAAAAGAGAGGGATGATCATCAGCGTTTTTAATCCCACACGGTCGTAAGCCTTTCCTATTATTAATGCCGTTAGAGCATCCACTCCCATAGCTAAAGCAAACAGCGCAGGGATTTGGGCATCGCTCACGATAGCCTTTATTTTAAGATGGTAGGAAATGAGCGGGAAATTGGCAAATCCGACTACGGCAAAGAAAGTAAATAACGAGTAAAGAATAAAAATCTTTGAAAAAATGGGGTTGTTTTTTGCGCCGGCTTCTTGTTCACTTTCCAATTTTTCGGGGTGAAGTAACCGGTTTCTGGCTACATACAGAATGGCCATTACTATCAGTGCCGGTATCCACAGGACAGAAAAACCCGAGCGATAGTTGCCTCCGGCAAAGAGGATTACAGAAAAGATGAGGGGACCGATGATGGCACCGATTTGATCTAATGCTTCATGGAGACCAAAACCGAATCCTCTCCCCACTTCTTTTGTGGCGTAGGAGAGAATGGTATCGCGAGCGGGCGAACGAAAGG
>JAAZMQ010000189.1 GCA_012798745.1 Bacteroidales bacterium | reverse complement strand
AGGGTGAAATCACTTGGTGATACACCCTCTTTTCGATAGTTGCGGAGACAAGATTCGAACTTGTGACCTTTGGGTTATGAGCCCAACGAGCTACCAACTGCTCCACTCCGCGATATTGTTTCTTAAATGCGACCACAAAGATAGTATATATTATCGGAATATCAAAATAATTACCTTTCTTTTCTTTTTATCGGTTTAAAAATTGTACTTTTGAAAGAAATTATTTTGTTTTATGTCCGACAGCATTGTAATTATACCCACCTACAACGAAAAGGAAAATATCGAAAACATTATTCGAGCTGTGTTTGCTTTAGAGAAAGATTTTGATATTCTTGTTGTTGATGATGCTTCCCCTGATGGAACAGGGGCGATAGTTCGTCGATTGATGAATGAATTTCCCGATAGACTTTTCATTGAGGAACGCGAAGGGAAATTGGGTCTTGGAACAGCTTACATTCATGGGTTTAAATGGGCATTGGAACGATCATATGAATATATAATCGAAATGGATGCCGATTTTTCCCACAATCCCGAAGATTTACCCCGCTTGTATGAAACATGCGCCATAGAAGGATACGATGTAGCTATCGGTTCAAGATATTGTACGGGAGTAAATGTGGTAAATTGGCCTATGGGAAGGGTTTTGATGTCGTATTTTGCCTCGAAATATGTTCAGTTTATCACCAGAATGAATATCAAAGATACAACAGCGGGATTTGTTTGTTATCGACGGAAAGTTTTGGAAACCATCGATTTGGATCGAATTAAGTTTAAAGGTTATGCTTTTCAGATCGAAATGAAATACACGGCTTATGCACTTGGATTCAAAATTAAAGAGGTGTCGATTATTTTTATCAATCGCAGGTTGGGAGTATCGAAAATGAATTCCAGTATATTTGGTGAAGCATTTTTTGGCGTAATCGATTTGCGATGGCGAAAAATAACAGGGAAAATAAAACCGAAATTATTGATCGAAAAACCCCGGAAATGATTCTTATTCATCAGGCAACAATCATCAATGAAGGAAAAACATTTAAGGGTTCGGTCCTTATCGAGGGTGAAAAGATAAAAAAGATTTTTCACGATAAGATACCTGAAAATGTGTTAACTAGGTGTAGAAATGTGATCGATGCGCAAGGTTTGTATCTGATACCCGGCGTCATCGATGATCAGGTACATTTTCGTGAGCCGGGTTTAACCCATAAAGGCGATATCGAAACAGAGAGCCGTGCTGCGGTAGCCGGAGGGGTCACTTCGTTTATGGATATGCCGAATACCAAGCCGCAAACGATTACCATAGCAGCCCTGGAAGATAAATTCGAAAGAGCCGCACAAAAATCGATAGCCAATTATTCGTTTTATTTGGGTGCTACCAACGACAATATCAGGGAACTGAAGAAAGCCGATCCGAAAAATGTTTGCGGGATAAAGGTTTTTATGGGTGCCTCAACGGGGAATATGTTGGTCGATAACCCTCAATCGTTGCAACGCATTTTTGCAGAAGTGGGTATGCTCATTGCAACACATTGCGAAAAGGAGGAAATTATCAGGCAAAATGTGGAACTCTTTAAAAAACGTTTTGGTGAAGATATCCCGATAAAATATCATCCCTTGATTCGCAGTGAAGAGGCATGTTATCAATCGACGGCTCAAGCGGTGGAGCTTGCCGACAACTATGGCACGAGGTTGCATGTGCTGCATCTTTCAACAGGCAGGGAATTATGCCTTTTTGATCATCATCCCCTCGAAGATAAGAAAATTACCGCCGAAGTGTGCGTGCATCACCTTTGGTTTTCTGATGAGGATTATGAGCGCTTAGGCAGTCGTATTAAGTGGAATCCGGCAATCAAAACAAAAGACGATCGGGAAGCGTTGCGTGCCGGGCTAAAATCCGGTAAATTGGATATAGTGGCTACCGACCATGCGCCTCATTTGCCGGCCGAAAAACAAGGAGGCTGTTTGCAGGCTGCTTCCGGAGGACCGTTGATACAACATTCGTTGCAAATGATGTTTGAGCTTGCCAAACAGGGTGTGTATACGTATGAGTTTGTTGTCGAAAAAATGTGTCATGTTCCGGCAAAGCTCTTTAGAATAAAGGACAGAGGTTATATCCGTGAGGGGTATTATGCCGATTTGGTATTGGTAAACCCCGGAAAATCATATACGGTAACTCCCTCCAATATTTTATATAAATGCGGATGGTCGCCTTTGGAAGGTGAGACGTTTTCGCATGCGATCGAAAAAACGTTTGTTAATGGTTATCTTGTTTTTGACAATGGGATGGTAAATACTGAGATAGTAGGTAAGCCTCTCGAATTTAATCTTTGATGCCCGATCGCTTTTAAAATTAATCGGAATGCGTTTCGTTATGTATTTTATATCCCTGCTTTTGTTATTTTTGTATTAAAATCAGTATTGAATGAGATTTTTATTTACCGTACAAGGAGAAGGAAGAGGACATTTCACTCAAGCACTTTCATTGTCATCTATGTTGCGCAAACATGGTCATGAAGTGGTTGGCGTTTTGGTTGGGGAAAGCAAATCGCGACAGATCCCCGAGTTTTTCAGCGAAAAAATCGATGCACCTATTCATACCTTTGAGAGTCCCAACTTTACCACCTTTTACAAAAATAAGCGTCCGATTATTGTTCTCAGTGTGGTCAGCAATTTTATGCGTCTCGTTTTTTTTCGTAAGAGCATTCTTTTTGTAAAAAATAAAATCGAAGAGTATGCGCCCGATGTCGTGATTAATTTTTATGAATTGATTACCGGCATGACATTTGGTATTTACCGTCTCGATAAAAAACTCGACGTGAAGTTGATATGTATTGCTCATCAGTATATTTTACTCAATCCTCATTATAAAACCACTCCCGAGCAAGATATAAAATACGAATTATTGCGCCTGTTGTCAAAAGCCTCTTGTCAGCGTGCGTCGAAGATATTGGCTTTATCGTTTCGCGATATGCCTGCTTGTGAATCATGTCGGCTTGTAACCGTTCCACCCTTGCTGCGGCAGGAAGTATTCGAAATTCAGCCTACCCCGGGAAATTACATCCATGGTTATCTGCTGAATGTCGGCTATTTCGACGAAATTTTGGAATGGCATAACAAAAATCCCCACGTACCCTTGCGCTTTTTCTGGGATAAAAAAGATGCGGAAGAAGTGACCACAATAGACGAGAATCTGGTGATGTATCGTTTAAATGACGCACTTTTTCTCCGAAGTTTGGCCGGTTGTATGGCTTATGCCTCTACGGCCGGATTCGAGTCGATTTGCGAAGCATTATATTATCGTAAACCCACGTTGATGATTCCTGTGCATATAGAGCAAGAATTCAATGTCTACGATGCCGGTTTGTCGGGAGCGGGTATCGGGAATAGAAAATTTGATCTGAGTAAGTTGCTCGATTTTATTCCTCATTATTGTCCCGACGAACATTTCCGGGAATGGGTGCATCAGGCAGAAGATATATTTATCGAAGAAATTTGCGGGAAGTAGTTCCCCGTGGATGTTTGTTGGCCTTCGATCAATGAACCAAGCGTAAGAAACAAAATAGGAGGAAACTTTATTTTCCCCCTATTTTTTTGTGCGATTAAAAATTTCACGCAATCTCGGTGTTTATTTGCCT
>JAAZMQ010000004.1 GCA_012798745.1 Bacteroidales bacterium | reverse complement strand
TTATAATTTCGGTATTGGTTATTATCAGGAGGAAGCTGTAGTACCTCGTCAGGACTATAGTCGTATTTCGTTGCGTGCTGCTCTTGACCAGGGAGTAGGGGAATTTTTCCGTTTCGGTTTTTCTTCGAACAGCAACTATTCTGTTAATAACGGTAATGGATTGGGATTATACGGTGTCTTGAGTCTCACTCCTATTGCTAATCCATATAATGAAGATGGCACATGGAAAAGAACCGTAAGGATGCCGTTGGACGAACAGTGGGTATATTCCAGAGAAATCATGAAAAATTTGGGCGACGGATGGAGGGACCAGAATAAAGCGCTTGGTACTTACAATACGTTGTATGGTGAAGTGAAAATTCCCGGTATAGAAGGACTGAAATACCGTATAAATATGGGTTTAAATTACCGTACCGGTGATGGCGGCACATATACTGGTGAAGGGGTGTTCAGTTCGGTACCTACTACACCTTCTACCGCCTCTGTCAGTAAGTCGTCTACTACAAATTGGGCAATAGAAAACCTGCTTACATATGATCATGTTTTTGCAGAAAAGCATCAGCTAAATGTGTTAGGAATGTATTCTGCCGAGCAAACTGCCTACAATAGTTCTTATATTTCGGCAAAGGATATTCCTTCGGATCATTTTCAATTTTATAATTTGGGCCATGCAGCAGGGGAAATAAAGATTGAACCGGGGAATCAGAACTATTATAAGAGTGGTCTGATGTCGTGGATGGGACGTATAATATATTCTTACGATAACCGTTACATGCTTACTGCTATTTTGCGTTCCGATGGTTCCTCTAGGTTGGCAAAAGGTCATCGTTGGCATACCTATCCTGCTGTATCGGCAGGTTGGAATATCAAAAACGAATCGTTTATGCAGGATATTTCAGAGATCAATATGTTGAAATTGCGTATAGGTTATGGACAAACGTCTAATCAGTCAGTAGATCCTTATGCAACTCTTGGACGTTTAAGTACAAGACCTTATAATTTTGGTGACGATTTTTCAATAGGATACTATGTATCGGAATTACCTAATGAGAAATTAGGCTGGGAGTATTCTGAAACGAGGAATTATGGTGTGGATTTTTCTCTTTTGAATAATCGTTTATCCGGCTCTATAGAGTATTACGTAACAAACACCAAAGATATTTTATTGAGAGTTGGTTTGCCCAGTACAGCAGGCGTGGGCAGTTATATGGCCAATATCGGGGAAACCAAAAATAAAGGATGGGAAATTTCTCTTGATGGGGTGATATTAGACAATTACAATGGTTGGACCTGGGAAGCCGGCATTAATATGTATGGCAATAGAAACAAGTTGGTGGCACTTGCATCAGGGTCGGAAAGGGACGAGAGTAACTGGTGGTTTGAAGGTTACCCTATCGATGTAATTTTCGACTACGAGAAAATAGGTCTTTGGAATGAAACCGATCCGGATTTCAAATATCTTCAAATTCTAGAACCGGGTGGAAATGCAGGGATGATAAAAGTAAAATATACCGGTGATTATAAAGAAGATGGTACACCGGTAAGACAAATTGGTCCGGATGACCGACAAATCAGGAAACTCGAACCCGATTTTCAGGGTGGTTTTAATACGCGTGTAAGCTATAAAGGATTTGACTTGAGTATTGTTGGGGCGTTCAAAAGCGGTGGTACCCTTATCAGTACCCTTTATTCTTCGAACGGCTATCTTAATATGATGAGCGGACGCCGAGGGAATGTAAAAGTGGACTATTGGACACCGGAAAATACGAATGCTAAATATCCGAAACCCGGTGGTATTACTTCGGGAGACAATCCCAAATATGGTAGTACATTGGGGTACTTTGATGCTTCGTATTTAAAGATCCGTACAATTACATTGGGATATAATTTCAATCCGGAATGGATAAAAAATACGGGTATTAGCCAATTGCGCCTTTACGGTACTGTTCAGAATCCATTTGTTATGTTTTCACCATATCACGATGAATCGGGGATGGATCCCGAAACCAATTCGTATGGAAACGAAAATGCTGCAGTGCCCTATTCACAAAATCTCAGACGTCTCTTAACGATTGGAACTAATACGCCTTCAACACGCAATTATTTGATTGGCATTAATTTAACATTCTAAAAACCGAATAATAATGAAAAAAATACATTTAAAAATTTTTGCAGGAGCAGTACTAACGGCATTTCTTTTTGTGTCGTGCTCCGATATTCTGGAGGAAAAACCTCGCACCATTTATGAACCGGGGTTTTTCCAAACCGAAAAAGGAGTTATGGGTGGACTGACTTCATTGTATGCACATTTGAGATGGATATATGGTCAAGCTTACTATTATAATACGTGTTTAACCGGTACCGATGAGGCAACATATGCTCAGAGTGCGGATGCGAATTTCAAGGATATGGATCTTTCGGGTGTGGGATCAATTACTTCTACCAGTAGTCGTGCCGATGTATTGTGGGGAGCCGCATTTCCGAACATTAACACTGCCAGCGGTATTATTGAAAATGCAATTGCAGTGGGAACCATTTCGGACGCATTGATTGCCGAAGCCCGATTTTTTCGTGCATTCGATTACTTTTTATTAGTACAAACGTTTGGAGGAGTACCTCTAGATTTGGGTGCAGGTGTTTTAAAGTTTAATACAACTCCCTCAAGAGTTTCGGTCCGGAATACCGTACCTGAAGTTTATACCATTGGTATTTTTCCTGATTTGATCAAGGCTATCGAAGATTTACCCGAATATCCCCGTCTTACCGGAAGTTTAACCAAAACCGTTGCTCGTTTTTACTTGGCTAAAGCATATTTGACCTATGCATGGTGGCTTGAAAATCCCAACGACATTCCAACTTATCCATTATGTGACCGCGTTGATCCCGACGGACATGATGCTCAGTGGTATTTTCAGCAGGCTTACGATATTGCAACAACTGCCATTGACAATCCCGGTCCTTATGGCCTGCAAGAAACGTATTATGATGTAAACCTTGCACAAAACGATCGTAACAACGAAATGCTTCTTTACGCCGATCATACCGAGAAAAGCGAATATTATAACGATGGTAGCCTAACATACGGAAGCGGCAGTGCTCCGGACAATTTTGCAGGTTGGATGATGACTTGGAATTACACGGTAATTACTAGTGCAGAAGATCCGGAGTGGAAGAATCTTATAAACCCGGTTCAACGTGAAGCATGTCAAGCGTTAGGCCGTCCCTGGATTCGTATGTGTCCTACGATTGGAGTAATTGAAAACACGTTTGCCGATAAAACTCACGACTCGCGCTACGACGGCACTTTTACGACCGTTTATCGGGGTAACTGGCCTAAAAATCCCAATACAGCTCATATAAAATTTGTATATAACGCCAACAATATGAAGGTTTACCCGGGTGAGCCGGCACTTACTTTTTTGAATGAAGAACCGGATATGGAAATCGATTATCCTGATCCTGATGACGAGTCGGATGTAGATAGGAGTAAGGTCGGTGCAGGAGAATTGCCTGAAAGAGCTGATTATGTTATTCATCCCAGAGGCATTAGCAGAATCGTCTATCCCGGACTATGGAAACTGGGTCCCTATCGTACCGACAATGCTGGCGGTTTAGGTCAACCGAATGCCGGAAGTACGCGTCCTTTCAATATTGCCAAATTCTCTGAACTTTATTTTATTGCTGCTGAAGCTGCTGTAAAAGGTGCGACTACAAAACCGGGTAAAAGTGCCAGAGAACTGATCAATGTGATTCGTTCACGCGCCGGCATGTGGCGTTGGGATAATAATGGAAATTACGAAAAAATTGAAGATCATAGTGACGAAATGATGGCTGCCACTCCCTCGGTTATTACTATAGATTATATTTTAGCCGAACGATCTCGCGAATATTATGGCGAAGGTTATCGGTGGTATGATTTGATACGTACACAGAAATGGGAAGAACTTGCTTCCACTTATGAAATCTGTGGGAGCAAATATAGAGATCATACGCCTAAAATGTATACACGTGACATTCAAAAGTATCATTATTTGCGTCCCATCCCGCAAGGTCAGCTCGACGGCATGGAAATGACACCGGAAGAGAAAAAGGCTTATCAAAATCCGGGATACAGATGATGAAGAGTATAAAATTCTAATTGAAGAGATTGGTTGTACGTATAGTGTTAGCAGCCAATCTCTTATTCTATCATAATTAATTGAGTTATATTAATTCAAGACTTGTAAAGTAAAAAATCGGATAGTTGGATTTTTCTCTGATAATAAATGTTTTTATAGAATTAATTTGAAAACATTTTCGAAAAGTTTTATAACGTTGAAAAAGGACGAATAAAAAATTGTTTTCTATCGGTATTGTTTTTTTGTTTAGTATTGTGGCATTACGGGCTCAAAATGCACCAACGTTTGTGGTTTTTTCAGGGGAAGGTGATGTTTTTCCTTTGACGACAACAAACGAAGCAAAATTTTCCATATTAGCAGATACAGCTGATTTTGCCGGTGTAGAGTACGCTTTGGCAAATTTACAAGCCGATTTCGAAGCAGTAACCGGTATTGAACCGTTGCTTATGGCGAATCCTGCGGCCACAAATATAAAATTGATCATTGGAACTCTTGGCAAGAGTAATTTTATCGATCAACTTGTCAAAACAGGACTAATCAATAAAAACGAGTTGTCGGGCAAACATGAAAAATTCATCATTCAGACCGTACAACAACCCTTTGAAGGCATTGATGAAGCTTTAGTTATTGCAGGAAGCGACAAACGGGGAACCATTTATGGAATTTACGAGCTTTCTCGCCAAATTGGGGTTTCTCCCTGGCATTATTGGGCCGATGTTCCTGTCCGCAAATCAAAAGATATTTACATTCGGCGGGGCGTTTATACTGCCGGTGAACCTGCCGTGGAGTATCGGGGCATTTTTATCAATGACGAGGAACCGGCATTGGGAAATTGGGTAAGAGCGACTTTTGGCGGATTTAACCATCTTTTTTATGAAAAAGTTTTTGAATTGATCTTGCGGCTGAAGGGAAATTTTCTATGGCCGGCCATGTGGGGGAAAGCTTTTTATGACGATGATCCTCTAAATGCGGTGCTTGCTGACAAGATGGGGGTTGTGATCGGTACTTCGCATCATGAACCGATGGCGCGTGCTCATGTGGAATGGAGCCGCTATGGTGAGGGAGAATGGAATTATCAGACCAATGCGGAAGTCCTGAAAAAATTTTGGAGAGAAGGGTTCAAACGTGCCTATGGAACCGAATGTATTATTACGGTTGGCATGCGTGGCGATGGGGATGAACCCATGAGCGAAGAAGCCAATATTCAGTTGTTGGAAAAGATCATATCCGATCAGCGTGCCATCATTTCCGAAATTTCTGGCAAAGATGCTGCCGAAATTCCTCAGGTGTGGGCGCTTTATAAAGAGGTGCAAGATTATTACGATAAAGGAATGAGCGTTCCTGACGATGTAACCTTGCTCCTTTGCGACGACAACTGGGGAAATGTCAGAAAATTGCCGTTGCCTGAAGCTCCGAAGCGAAAAGGCGGCTACGGTATGTATTACCATTTCGATTATGTGGGCGGACCACGGAATTACAAGTGGCTGAATACCGTGCAAATCGAACGCACATGGGAACAAATGCACTTGAGTTACGAGATGGGAGTAGACAAATTATGGATCGTGAATGTGGGAGATATCAAACCG
>JAAZMQ010000188.1 GCA_012798745.1 Bacteroidales bacterium | reverse complement strand
TACAGCGACGAAAGTTTGCGGGAACAAATGGAGAAACAACATCACCGGTATGTGTTGGCAAAAGAAGGCGAAGAATTTGCGGCTTACCTGTCATATGAACCCAATTGCGAAAACACGGGAAAAACGAAGATTCATAAGATTTATATTCTCCCTTCACATCAGCGAAAAGGAATCGGAAAACGGCTGTTCGACTTTGTGTTGACGCAAGCCCGCGAAAACGGAGAAAAAGCCGTTTACCTGAACGTCAACAAGAACAACCGGAATGCCATCGCCTTCTATCAACGAATGGGATTTTATCGCGCAAGAGAAGAAGTAAACGACATTGGCAACGGTTTCGTCATGGATGATTATGTTTACGAAAAACCGCTCGATCATGAATAGGTGCCTAAAAAACAGGCTGCAATCTTTTCGACATGCTTTTCATGGAATATGGACGCTGCTCAAAGAAACGCCAAACGCGCGCATTCATTTGACAATGGCCATATTAGCTGTTGCATTTGTTTGCAATAAATATCTATTTTATTAATCCTTGGTAAAGGTTTTAATTTTGTATCTAAAAATTAATTGTTGCAGAAGCCAAAACTGATAGCTCCTAATTTTTTTTTAAATAATTCTTCCTCTTTGATTGCTTCTTCAGCTGAAATATTTATCGGTAAAATGTGTAAAATTGAAAATATGAAATTATCCGCATATTTAGGATCAGATTCCACCATTTCTTTGAGAGACACATTGTTTCCGTGTCCGTTTGTTTTTACATAAACTTCCCATCGTCCCCATATTCCTTGTCGATTGTATGTTGAACCAACATAAATTTTTCCTGTTTTATTGTCAAGTATTGCGTAAATGCAATTAACGGCGGAAAGCATACGTTTCCATTCAGGATAGCCCTCATTTATAATTTCTTTTAATCGATTAAATTTCAATATTACATTTGGATAACCCGGAAAAGCATCAGCGAAACCCGGTGTAATTTCAATGATTTCTTTTTCATTATGTATTCCTTGACACCATGAGAGCGTTCCTTTTCCCCAATCAATAATTACCCTTTCTTTCAAATATTTAAATCCCTTAACTTCTATCATTTTATAATAAAAAGGAGAAAAAGAATCGTTTGTGATCGTTTCAACAATTCGGTAAACTCCAAGAAATCGGGATTTAGTTCCTTCTTCGCCAAGAAAAGAAACGATATATTCAACTCCTTTAAATTTATCTTCAGCTTGTTCTGCTTGATATTCAAGGAAAAGTTTCGGATTATCGCGATAAATATCGTAAAGTGATTCGTTGTATGCTACACCTCTTATTATCTTAGTTTTTCTATTGTCTTTATGTCTGAGCAAGACGATTTTGTCTTCTTTTTTTAAACCACGATTAAAAAGAAGTTCCTGAATAGTGATTTTCTTTTCCATTTTGTTTTTCTTTAAAGGTTTACTTAAATTTTGTTGAGCGAAATTTATAAATAATCCTTCAAAAAAATAAATCTTTTCACATTTTATAATATACATTTTTTATAATTATGAGACCGATTTATGATCGCTGCATCTTTTCGTACGTAAAAACCGGCGAATATTCGCACTTTGTTCGCTCCTTCTTCGCTCTCCCTTCGCTCTTTGTTCGCTCTTTGTTCGCTCCAAGGCAGGGAAAACAGCTGCGGATTCCGCAGGTTGATGATACGTGAAACCCGCATCTTCACTGCATAAACCGCCCGATTGTCGTGCATACTCGGTGCAAGGCTGATGCAAGCATGGAGCGAGGAAGGAGCGGACTTGGTACGGACTTGGTACGGAGAAGGTGTGTCTAGTCCTTGTCTAGTCCTGAAATAGGTTTATAATAAATGTAAACAAAAACCAGGACGACACACGGTTGACTCTACCGAAAAATCATTGCGTAAAAATATTT
>JAAZMQ010000024.1 GCA_012798745.1 Bacteroidales bacterium | reverse complement strand
GGCGTTGCAAATACTTCAATAGGAGAAATGAATTTTACGGCTGAAAAAACCGGTAAATGAAAAAAGAGCTCTTATCCGTGCATACCCATGCGATAAGGGCTCTATAATGTATTCGATTATTTCAATCGATGGATTGTTTTAACGGCTTCTTTGCGTAGTGCCTCGTTTTTGTTTGATTCTTCGATCAACGGGAGCAGCGCAAGGAGATATTTTCAAATATATTGATAATCAGCTGTAATTATTATGAAACCTTTCAATGTTTATTTTTGTATACTGATTGCAGCCCTCATGTTGAGCTGCGAGAAGTCCGAATCGAAACCCGTTTATCATTCCGACCGGGAAACGGCAACAGAAATTAACCGGCGGCTGGGAAGAGGAATCAATATCGGCAATACCTTTGAAGCACAGCCTTCATGGCAATCGTCTTTCGATGCAGACGATTTTCGGGAGATTGCCGAATTGGGATTTACGCATGTACGGATTCCCATCTGTTGGGAACGGGAAGATCGGAGCAAGAGCACGTCGCCTTACACTATTTATGCGGAATTTTTGGATACCATTCGCTTTGTGGTGGATGCTGCTTTGAAAAACAAATTGCACATCATCATCAACATGCACCACCATGATGCATTGATGGCCGATCCGCAGGGTCAGAAAGCCCGTTTTTTGTCGCAATGGCAACAAATTGCCAATTATTTTAAGGATTATCCCGACAGTTTGTTGTTCGAAATCCTTAATGAACCGCACGACAAACTTACCCCTGCTTTGTGGAATGAGTTTTCGGAAGAAGCCCTTCGAACCATTCGAAAGACCAATCCTCGGCGTTGCGTTTTGTTGGGTACAGCCGAGTGGGGCGGAGTGTCAGGGCTGAAATATTTAAGCATTCCTTCCGACGAGTATCTTATTCTCACCATTCATTACTACAATCCTTTTCAATTTACCCATCAGGGTGCAGAATGGGTGGAGGGATCGGAGGCATGGCTCGGAACAACATGGAACGATACCCCGGAGGAGAGGAAGGCGGTGAAAGAAGATTTTAAACTTGCCCTCCAAGTATCGAAAACGAAAAATATTCCTGTTCATATCGGGGAATTTGGGGCTTATTCCAAAGCCGACATGGAATCTCGCGTGCGTTGGACACGTTTTCTTTCGCGTTGGTTTGAGCAGCAGAGTTTCAGTTGGGCATACTGGGAATGGAACGCAGGATTTGGAATATACGATCCCCACGCCAAAACCTATAAAACAGAATTGGTAAATGCTTTATTGAAAGATCCTATGCCTTAACATTTAATTTAATTAAAAAATACGCGTTATGGAGTATATTAGACAAACCCGGTTTTTCGTGGCAGGTATATTGTTGAACCAATTGAGAAGGATGACATTTATGATGTATGGATTTGTTTTGCTGACAATTCTCTTACCCTGCGAGATCAGTGCTCAGAACCCGGTGCTTGAAAAATCGATCGAGAAACTCAGAAAAGGAGAAATAATTGCGAAGGAACTTTCGGATGAGGAATTGGGAACGACTTTGAAAAAGCGGGCCGAAACGGTTACGGCGTGTTACAGAGGTCGGTTTGCCGAATACGACCTGAACAATGAAATGATTCATGGGAATTATTACGAAGAGCGTCTCGGGCCGGATGTTACGAAAAAAATCATTTTCGATACCGACATGGGACCGGATTATGACGATGTGGGAGCCATTGCCGTTCTACATGCGTTGGCCGACAGTGGCGAATGCGAGATTCTGGCCACTCTTTCCTGTAACGGGCATCCGAGCGTTGCACCCACCATCGAAACCTTCAACAGGTATTTTAATAGGCCGGATATTCCGATCGGTGTACCCCAAAATCCGGTTGTAAACGCCATACCGCAGAACAGATGGAACGATTCTGTGGTTGCAAAATTTCAACCTGCTCTGAAAGGGAAGAGCGTTTATCCTGTTGCTTCAAAGGTTTACAGAGAGGTACTTGCAGCGCAACCCGATAAGAGTGTTACCATTGTTACTGTCGGATTTGTTACCAATCTTTACGAGTTGCTCCAAACCGATGGAGACGAATATTCTTCGCTTTCGGGCACAGAGCTGGTGGCCAAGAAAGTCAAAAATTGGGTAGCCATGGCCGGCGCATTCCCCGAAGGAAGGGAATATAATGTAATGATGGATGCGCAGGCTTCGGTTTATACGTTTTCTCATTGGCCGACACCCATCTTGTTCAGCGGGTTCGAAATTGGGAATCCCATTCTTACAGGAAGGAAAGTGGCCGAAAACGGTTCGCCCGATAATCCGGTGGCCTGGGCCTATAAATACAATTTGGCCACGTATGCCGAGGTGCCTTCAGAGAACAGGATGTCATGGGATTTGACGGCGGTACTTTGTGCTGTTCGCGATCCGGAGGAATATTTTTATGTGTGCGGTCCGGGTAAATTTGTCGTTGAGGGCGACGGTTATGATTGGTGGGATGCCGAAACCGATTTCGGTCATTGTTTTTTGGTGCATAAATATCCATATCGGAAGATTGCGAATATTTTGGATGGATTAATGATGCACGAACCGGTCAAGGAATAATAAAAAAGGATGAGCATTGTTTTTTGAACACAATGGGAAAATCGAAAAACGGGGTTAGAGCACGTGAAAATTTTATCCTCCTTCGGAAAACGAGCATTACTATTTGTTAACTAAATTCCTTCGTTGGAAAATCCGTTAAGCCTTAAAAAAAATTATTTTCTATCGAAAAATCCGTTAAGCACACTTTGGCGCTTTTTTATGCAAAAATGAGTGTGTTTCGAGGGTAAACCGGCCTCATTTGTTAAAGAATGTTGTTAAGAAATGGGAAAAACAATGTTTTTACGTCTATCGGAAAATCCGACGGAGGATAAAAAAACTTTTTGCTGTCGTCGGAAAACGATTTTCTATGTTTTTTCGCACGTTTTTTATCGGCTATTGATCAGAAATTCAGCGATTAAGGCACAATCACAAAGTGTGAGTCGCAGCCCAACAAGTGGAGTTCGGGTGTTCCGCATCTCTTAACGGTGAGAGTGTTTATAATTATGAATTATAAAAAATTTGCATTGTAAAGGTGGCGATACTCGGAAATAAAATGATTACATTTGGAGCGAATAACCGTAATTTTTTGTG
>JAAZMQ010000023.1 GCA_012798745.1 Bacteroidales bacterium | reverse complement strand
TATTTGATAGGAAATCATATTCCGATAGGGATGCATCATATTATTTTCTGGAAATCGATGGCATTTTTGTGCCTTTTTTTGTAGAAGAAATGTGTTTCACGAGTGATATGACGGCACGAGTAAAATTTGAAGATGTGGATGATGTAGATACAGCAAGTAGATATGCCGACCTCCGCGTTTATCTTCCTAAGGAAAGCATAAAAATCGTGAACGATAAAACGGTAACCAAGTGGGATCTTTTTGTCGGTTATGCTATAATGGATCAGACGTTAGGAGAGCTAGGTGTGATTGATGCAGTGGATGACTCTACTATGAATGTGCTTTTTGTCGTGAAAAAAAATGATAGGGAATACTTGGTTCCCGCTACAGAAGATTTTATTCTTAAGATTGATGAACCGAGAAAAATTCTTCATGTAGATCTTCCTCAAGGGTTAATTGAAGAATAAACCTAAAAATGTTATTTCTTTTGTGCCTTTTTTATGTCTTGAAAATGTAAGCGTTGGCTATTTTATTCGAAAGAAACCTTTTTGTGTTCAGCAACAACTTAATCTTTCTGCGCAAAAAGGCGAATTAATTGCTTTGATTGGCAATAATGGATGTGGAAAATCTACTTTATTGCGTTCCATTGCATATCTCCAACCTCTTTTATCGGGAAAAATTTTCATTGAAAATAAAAATATAGCCGCAATAACTCCTAATGAACGTGCTCGGTTAATTTCCATAGTACTTGCAGGACAGCAGACAGCTGCGTCATTTACGGTTAGCGAACTGATTGCCATAGGCCGTGATCCATATACCGGATGGCTTGGAAATTTATCGGCTACCGATGAGTCGATAATTGAGTGGTCTATTGAAATGACTAATTTAAAGGGTTTTGAAAATCGTAATATTCATGAGCTTTCGGATGGTGAACGACAACGAGTTTTCATTGCCCGCGCATTAGCACAAGATACTCCTTTGATTTTGTTGGATGAACCCACTTCTCATCTTGATTTATCCAATCGTGTCAACATTTTGCTTTTACTTCAAAAACTAGCGCACGAAACCGGAAAAATTATTCTTATTTCAACTCATGAATTAGAAACAGCTATGCAGGTTGCCGATAAAATTTGGTTGATGCAAAAAGAGAAGGACATTATTGTAGGTTCGCCTGAAGATTTGATTATAAACGGAACGTTTAATGAGGCTTTTAAAGATAAAGCATCGTTATATCAATTTGATAGTGAACTTGGAGTATTTATAATTCAACATAATTTGAACAGTAAAGTAAAATTTTCTCCCTCAAAAAACGATAAACTTCTTGACAAATGGACACTTAAAGCATTACACCGACGAGGATTTTCTGTTAGCAATAAGGCTTCTGTAGAAATCAGGCCTCAAGCAGAACACCATAATTGGCTTATTTTTTCCAATGGAAAATCATTCATTGCCAATACCATAAGTGAGATGCTGGAATATGTGAACGAGTTAACAAACGTTCCATCTAACCACTTGTAAACAGGAATGAATTTTACTATCTTTGCGCTTTGCAACTTAACAGATGTTGTGTCTCAAAAATGAGAGAAAGGAAACGAAAAATAGCCATTTTAGGTTCTACAGGGTCTATTGGAACACAGGCTCTAGAGGTGATTCAATTGCATCCGGATCGTTTTGAGGTATTTGCTCTTACGGCAAATAATCATGTGAAACTTTTGGTTGACCAAGCGCGTAAATTTCTTCCGGAAATAGTAGTGATTGCCAACGAGAAAAAATATACTGAGGTTAAAGAAGCATTGTCGGATCTCCCCATAAAAGTGTGGGCTGGGAGCAATGCTATTTGCCAGATGGTACAGAGCGAAGCCATTGATATTGTATTAGCGGCAATGGTTGGTTTTGCCGGGTTAAAACCAATAATTTCGGCAATAAAAGCCGGGAAAACCATTGCTTTGGCAAATAAGGAAACCTTGGTAGTGGCCGGAGAGCTGATCATATCTATGGCATTAGCGTATCGTGTTCCGATTTTACCTGTCGATTCGGAGCATTCGGCTATTTTTCAATGTTTAAATGGCGAAGGTTGCAACAAAATCCATAAAATTATTCTCACTGCTTCAGGGGGGCCATTTCGTACTTTTTCAATAGAAGAATTGGCGAAAGTGACCAAATCGCAAGCATTGAATCACCCCAATTGGAAAATGGGTGAAAAAGTAACTGTCGATTCATCCACGTTAATGAATAAAGGTTTTGAAATGATTGAAGCTAAATGGCTTTTTGATGTAGACCCTTCGGATATTGAGGTGGTAATACATCCGCAATCAATTATTCATTCTATGGTACAATTTGAGGATACTTCCATTATTGCCCAACTTGGTCAACCCGGTATGCGGATACCTATTCAATATGCGTTGTCCTATCCTGAACGGCTTAAATTGAATATAAAACCCTTGGATTTTACAGAAATATCAACTCTTACGTTTGAAAAAATCGATTACGATAAATTTATAAATTTAACATTTGCATATCAGGCGATCGAAATGGGAGGGAATATGCCTTGTATACTCAATGCAGCCAACGAAGTTGCTGTGGAGTCATTTTTACAAGAGTCTATTGGTTTTCTTCAAATGAGCGAAATTATTGAAAAAACCGTGCAAAAAGCAACGTTTGTGAAAACACCCGATTTAGACGATTATTTTCGTACCGATTTTGAAGCAAGGGCCATTGCTTCCGAATTTATTTAAAAAGCAATAAAAAATCACCAGAAATTTGTAGAATTTAATGGAAACATTTTTAATCAGAGCTTTGCAATTAATGATGAGTTTATCGATACTCGTCATCGTACATGAGTTCGGGCATTTTATTTTTGCACGCATCTTCAAAATACGTGTCGAAAAATTTTACCTTTTTTTCGATCCCGGTTTTGCTCTTTTTCGATACAAACCTAAAAACAGTGAAACAGAATATGGTATTGGTTGGTTACCATTGGGAGGTTATGTGAAAATAGCCGGTATGATCGATGAATCTTTGGATAAAGAACAGATGGCGCAACCTCCTCAACCCTGGGAGTTTCGTTCTAAACCTGCATGGCAGCGATTGCTGGTAATGATTGCCGGGGTATTGTTCAATATTATTCTTGCATTTGTGATTTATGCAATGGTGCTTTTTACATGGAACGATACCTATTTACCGTTGAAAAATGTACATATGGGAATGGAATTCAGTGAAGTAGCTCATAGGGTTGGCTTTCAGGATGGCGATATTCTACTGAAGGCTGATGATAAAGAATTGGAACGTTTTGGTGTGAGTACACTTCTTGATATAGTCAATGCTCGGCAGGTAACCGTGCTGCGAGATGGGCAAGAGGTAATAATACCGATTCCCGAGAATTTTATGAATGAATTGATGGCAGCAAAGGAGGGTTTTGCAGCGTATCGTTTTCCTACAGTAGTGGCTGAAGTACAAGAGGGAACAGGAGCAGCTAAAGCCGGATTGCGTCCGGGGGATAGTTTAGTAGCTATAAATAGTGTTCCGACTCCAACTTTTGCCGATTTCAAAAGAGAATTGGAGCGAAATAAAAATCAGGAAATCACCATTGAATTTTATCGAAACGGTATATTGAATACAACAGTTGCTCAGGTCGATTCCACAGGATTATTGGGATTCTATCCCAAATCACCTATGCAAATATATCAACCGGTAACTATTCGCTATAACTTCTTTGAGGCGTTCCCTGCCGGAATAAAGATGGGAATTCAAACGCTGAAAGATTATGTAAATCAGTTTAAATATGTATTTACCAAAGAAGGTGTTTCCTCATTGGGTGGATTTGGAACTATTGGTAGTTTATTTCCACCTGTCTGGGATTGGCATGCATTTTGGATGATGACCGCATTCCTTTCCGTAATTTTAGCATTTATGAATATACTCCCAATCCCGGGATTGGATGGGGGACATGTACTGTTTTTGCTTTGTGAAGTAATTTCCGGCAAAAAGCCCAGCGAAAAATTTTTGGAGTATGCTCAAATTGCAGGTATGATCTTTTTGTTGGCTTTGGTTTTGTATGCTAACGGAATGGATATAATTCGAGCCATATTTAAATAAGTCGGAAAAATATGAAAGTTTCAGAACGAATACAAACAGCAACAAAAACCGCTTTTTCCTTTGAGTTATTACCTCCTATTAAAGGAAACGGCATTTATCAGGTTTTTGATACAATAGATAAGCTGAAAGAGTTTGATCCGAAATACATTAATATCACAACTCATCACAGCGAAACGGTCTATAAAGAAGATGAAAACGGTGTAATTCGCAAAGTAAATATTCGTCGACGGCCGGGAACAGTGGCTCTTGCTGCAGCCATTCAAAACAGATATGGCATTACAGCTGTTCCTCACATCATTTGTAAAGGTTTCTCGAAACAGGAGACAGAGTATGCTTTAATTGATCTTATGTTTCTGGGTATTACCAATTTGTTGCTTTTACGCGGAGATACCAACAAGTTGAATGAGGAGCAGATAAAAATGGATAGTCACGATCATGCAACCGATTTGCAGGAACAGGTAAATAATTTCAATAAGGGAATAGCGCTCGATGGTAGCAGATTTACTCCGCCAGAAGAACCTTTTTCATATGGAATGGCTTGTTATCCGGAGAAACATGCAGAATCGCCTAATATGGATTCGGAAATTTTTTATACAAAAATGAAAGTTGATAATGGAGCAGAATATTTGGTAACTCAGATGTTTTTCGATAATCGAAAATATTTCGACTTTGTCGATCGTTGTCGCGCTGAAGGAATTCTTGTGCCCATTATTCCGGGTATAAAACCCGTCCACTTAAAAAATCAGTTGACAGTTTTACCTAAAGTTTTTGGAACAAACATTCCTGAAGATTTGGCAAAAGAGTTACGAAAATGTAAAAACGATGAAGATGCCAAAGAAGTAGGGATAGAATGGTGTATAGCACAGTGTAAGGAACTTATACAACATAATGTGCCCAGCATTCATTTTTATTCTTTTATGGCAACAGACAGTGTTTACCAAGTTGCGAAAGAAATTTATTAGATAGTTTTTTAGAAAAATAGGTAGAAGATCGAAGCATCTTTCTTGATAAATTTGGAAGAGCAAATGTATTTCAAAGATATTATTGGATTACGGGATATTAAAAAACATCTTATCGAATCTGTACAAAGAGGATTTGTTCCTCATGCCCGTTTGCTCTATGGGCCAGAGGGAGTTGGTAAATTACCTCTTGCTATTGCGTATGCAAGGTATATCAACTGTTTGAATCCTCAGTTGGATGATGCATGCGGCGAATGCCCTTCATGTCTTAAGTTCAATAAATTAGCCCATCCTGATTTGCATTTCGCTTTTCCTGTTATTAAATCCAAAGTTTCTGACGAATATTTGCCCCAATGGCGTGATTTTCTTTCTCAAAACACCTATTTCAATCTCAACGACTGGCTTAATTTTATTGATGCACAAAATGCCCAAGGAATTATTTATGCTAAGGAAAGTGACGAAATTATTCGAAAACTTAGTTTGAAAATTTACGAGGCAAAATATCGCATCATGATAGTATGGCTACCTGAAAAAATGCACGAGGCATGTGCTAATAAACTTTTGAAGATGATTGAGGAACCACCTGAAAATACTGTATTTCTTTTGGTTTCTGAAGAACCGGATGCAGTGTTGCCAACCATTCAATCGCGTTGTCAACCCCTTCATATTAGGGCAATTGAAGAAAATGAAATGGTAAATGTAATCGAATCAAAATATCGTTTTTCAAAAAAAGATGCTTCATCGGTGGCTCATGTTGCTAATGGCAGTTTCACTAAAGCTATTACGATTATTGAATCGACAGATGAAACGAGGTTTTTCTTTGATTTGTTTAAAAGGATGATGCGGGCATCTGTTTCACGAAAGATTAGGAACATTAAAACAATAGCAAACGAAATAGCAGGTATAGGTCGAGAGATGCAAAAGAGTTATCTCCTATATTGTTTGCGAATGTTTCGAGAATATTTTATAAATAACCTGCATGAACCTCAAATGGTGTATTTGGACAGTGAGGAGGCCGATTTTGGTATTCGTTTCTCGCCTTTTATTAACGAACGAAACGTGGAAAAACTTAACGATGAGTTTTCCATTGCTTATCGGCAAATTGAACAGAATGGTAATGCAAAGATTATTTTTCTTGATCTTTGTTTAAAAGTTACCGTTTTATTATTAAAATAATTTTTGTAAT
>JAAZMQ010000022.1 GCA_012798745.1 Bacteroidales bacterium | reverse complement strand
TAATTCGAAAATTATTTTTAATTTTGCGGCTCATTAATAGAAACACAACAAAAAACATACAAAATGAAAAGGACGTATCAACCTTCTGTCAGGAAGAGAAAAAACAAACACGGTTTTCGTGCACGAATGGCCTCTAAAAACGGTAGAAAAGTGCTTGCCGCACGGCGTGCAAAAGGGAGAGCCAAGCTAACCGTATCGGATGAATTTTGATTATATTTTTTTTTTGAGAAAGCAAGAATATGGAGGCCCGTATTCCTGCTTTTTTGTTTTTTAAAGGGTTAACAAACGAAAATATCTTTTATATTCGATTGCAGCCGTTTTTTTTGTACCTTTGCGGCATAAAATCATTCTGTTTAAGAAGTTTAAGAATATGACGTTGCGATACCTATGAATGCAAAACAATCTACAAAAAGTATTTTTGGAAATAGTATTATTAAGAATCTTCTCATGATTATTCTTACAGCGGTTGTCCTTCTTATATTGACTCTTCTTTTTTTGAATGCTTACACCCGACACGATCAAAATGTAAAAGTACCGAAACTTGCCGGCTTGCAGGTGGAAGAAGCCAATGCCATATTGAGGTCGAAAGGGCTGCATATCGAAATAATCGATTCCATTTATCAGAAAGATGCTGTTCCCGGTGCTATTATTGAGCAGGTGCCTGAGGCAAATAGTAATGTCAAGAAAGGACGGGCTATTTATGTTTCTATTTATGCAAAGACGCCCCAGCAGGTGGCTCTGCCTGAATTGGTGGATTATTCTCTTCGACAGGCTCAAGCACTATTGGTTTCAATGGGTTTTACCCAATTGGTAATCGAAGAAGTACCATCGGAATATGCCGGATTGGTTATGGGTGTGGAATATCGTGGGAGAAAGTTAGGGCCTAATGAAAAAGTTCCGGTAGGATCTCCATTGAAATTAATTGTAGGAAATGGACAACTAACCGATTCTTTCGGAATGGATGATGTAGATAGTATGTCGTCTGATCAGATTCCTATTGAAGATCCGAAGGATATAGGAAGAGAAAATCGAACTGTTTCAAAACCACATAATAATACAAAGATAGACGAATCATTTTTCTAAATAAATTTTCAGAAAGATAGTGTTGAAAAAAGATTTCGATGAAATAAACGATTTTTGGGAAGAAGGTGATGATGAAATTGTCGCATCGGAAGAAAGTAAAAAATACGAACATTATCGATTCATAGCCGATAAAGGTCAGAGTCTGCTGCGAATCGATAAATTTTTATCGGACCGCATTGAAGGAGTTTCCCGAAATCGCATTCAGCAAGCGGCTGAAGCCGGGTGTATTCTTGTGAATGATGTGCCGGTAAAGTCGAGTTACAAAGTAAAACCGATGGACGTAATTTCTATCGTGATGGACAAACCTCGTCACGAAATAGAAATTATTCCGGAAGATATTCCCCTTAATATTGTTTACGAAGACAATGATCTGATGGTAGTAAATAAGCCGGCCGGGATGGTTGTGCATCCGGGATACGGAAATTACACCGGTACACTTCTGAATGCCGTAGCCTATTATCTGAATTACGAACAAGGTATGCATTTGGATGATCCTCGTGTAGGAATGGTACATCGTATCGATAAAGATACGTCGGGTTTGCTGCTTATTGCCAAAACACCGGAAGCAAAAACCAATTTGTCGTTGCAATTCTATAATAAAACAACTACACGTCAATATGTGGCTTTGGTCTGGGGCGATTTGGAAGATGGCGAGGGTCGTATTGAGGGAAATATTGGTCGAGACCCCAAGAACCGTATGCTTATGCGTGTTTTTCCGGACGGAGAAATGGGTAAAACGGCTGTTACCCATTATAAAGTATTGGAACGATTTGGCTATGTAACCCTTGTTCAGTGCCAATTGGAAACGGGCCGCACACACCAGATTCGTGTTCATATGAAACATATTGGTCACCCGCTTTTTAATGATGAACGTTACGGAGGGGACGAGATTCTTTACGGTTTGCGTTCCGTTAAGTATAAACAATTTGTTTATAATTGTTTTGCAGCATGTCGCCGTCAGTGTTTACATGCACAGACACTTGGTTTTGTTCATCCCACTACCGGGAAAGAAATGGCTTTTGAAAGCGAATTACCGGCCGACATGCAGGAGGTGATTCAGAAATGGCGTATTTACACACTCGCACGGCAATTAAAATCGTAAATATGAAAAAAAATGTAGCCATTGTGTGGGGTGGTTATTCTTCAGAGAAAGGAGTATCCGAAAAAAGTGCTGCCGGCATTTATTCTTTTATCGATAAAGAAAAATACAATGTGTACCAAGTGAAAATTGACAAAGAATCGTGGTCTGCACTATACAGAAACAACACCTATCTTATCGATAAAAACGATTTTAGTTTCACAGTTGATGGGGAGGTGATAAAGTTCGATTTTGCCTATATCACCATTCATGGTACTCCCGGAGAAGATGGCACTCTGCAAGGTTATTTAGACATGCTGGGTGTCCCGTATTCAAACAGTGGTGTATTGGCATCGGCGTTGACTTTTAATAAATTTGTGTGTAATCATTATTTGAAAAGTTTTGGCATTAACGTGCCCAAATCGGTTCTTTTGAAGAAAGATACCCTTTATAATCCGGAAGAAATTGTTTCCCGTTTGGGATTGCCTGTTTTTGTGAAACCAAATGCCGGGGGCTCGAGTTTTGCGACGACGAAAGTAAAGGAAATTTTGCAGTTGAAGAAAGCCGTTGCCGATGCTTTCAATGAGTCGCCTGAAGTTATCATTGAAAGTTTTATTGTGGGTACCGAGGTAACCTGTGGTTGCTATAAAACCAAGAAAGGGATGTATGTTTTGCCTCTTACCGAGGTGGTCAGTCACAACGAATTTTTTGATTATGCAGCCAAGTACGATGGACAAGTAGAAGAAATAACGCCTGCCCGCATTTCAGAACAAATGACGAGGAAGATCAAGGAAATAACATCACGGATTTATGATTTAGTAGGGGCAAAAGGCATTATTCGCGCCGATTATATTATTTCGGACAACACCCCCATATTGCTGGAGGTAAATACTACGCCCGGTATGACGCCTACTAGTTTCATACCCCAACAGGTGGCGGCCGCAAATCTTTCCATGACCGACGTGCTGAGTGAGATCATCGAATATGAATATTGTAAAGCTAAATCCTTTTGAAATATAACTATGAAATCCGTTCTAACTACTTCTTTTGACGATATTCGTCCGGTTTACGATAGCGAAGTGCCCGAGACTATTGAAAAATTACTTGCTGACGATAAATTCAGGAAAGCTGTTGAACCTATCATCAAGCCGATGAGTTGGGAGCAATTGTGCTCTTTGATGAGAAGTTGTGAGACCGTCAACGATTTTCAAAGCAAAGTTGTTTACCCTGTTCTTAAACGGCTTATCCAAAAAACCACCACAGAAATGAAAGGTTTCAATTGGGAAAACATCAATGACGGGTTAAGCCATGTGATCATTTCGAATCATCGCGATATTGTGTTGGATGCAGCTTTTCTGAACATGCTTCTTTATGCGCAAGGAATGGATACTACCGAAGTCGCTATTGGCGATAATTTGCTCATATATCCTTGGATCACTCATTTGGTGAGGCTTAATAAAAGTTTTATTGTGAAACGAAATGTTCCGATGCGGGAAATGCTTGAAACTTCCCGACATCTGTCTGAATATATTCATTATACGATTAGAGAGCGCAATCAATCGATATGGATTGCTCAGCGCGAAGGACGTGCAAAAGATTCGAACGATCGTACACAAGTCAGTCTGTTGAAAATGCTTACATTGAAAAATAGTTCGCGCCCTATTGATATGTTAAAAGCATTACGCATTATTCCTCTTGCTATTTCATATGAATTTGATCCTTGCGATTTTCTCAAAGCAAAAGAATTCCAATTAAAACGCGATAATCCTCATCACAAAAAAACACCTGCTGATGATTTGGAAAATATGTTGACCGGAATTAACGGATATAAGGGCAGGGTGTACTTTAAATTTGGTGAAGGGATTAATTGGAAACTTGACCAACTGGATCTTTCTTTGTCTAAATCATCTTTATTGGAAGCCGCTGCACGTATTATTGATGAGGAAATTTATAAGAATTATATCTTTTTCCCTTTCAATTATGTAGCTTACGATACGATGACTGACTCTACTATGTTTCAATCGGAATATACGTCAGAAGATAAAAAGGCATTTGAAGCATATGTGGAAAAACAGATCGATAAAATTCAACTCAAGAATAAAGATTGGGATTTTTTACGTGAAAAAATTATCGAAATGTATGGCAATCCCGTAAAAAATTTTATTGAAGTGCACCAAACGACGTGATTCATTTTAGAACAAGAGATGAAAAGAAAACTATTCATTACGACGTTAATAATTGTTTTTTCTCTTGCAGCCGGCTGTGAGAAAGAGGATGAGCGCATCGATAATTTTTTAGTCGATTTTGCTACAGTGTTACACTCTCAACAAATCGTTTTTTTTCAGCTCGATAATCAAAGGATTCTTATTCCAAAAGAATTAAAAAACTATTCAGGTAACAACGGACAACGTGTAATTCTCAACTATACACCGCTCAGAGGTGATACCATAAAAGTAAACGATGTGGCGGATATTTTTACCGGAGAGATCCAGACATTGAAAATTTTTCAACAGATTTATGACGATCCGGTAAAGATACAGAGCCTATGGGTAGGAGGCGATTATCTCAATATGGTTTTTGAAACAGAATATCACAGCAGATCGCATCTTATCGGGCTCTTCAGAGATATGGTTTCACCTACTGTAGATTTGTATTTTAGTCATTTCCGAAATAATGATCCTCCGGGATATCCGCAGACATTTTACGTTTCATTTTTGATAAGCAGTCTGCGTCCGGCCGGAAGTTCAGATCCTGTTTCTTTCCGTTTGTTTGTCAATACCTATACAGGTATGCGTGAATTTGACTTAGAACTGAAATAAATAAATTTTTGTTTCGAGCAGTACAAAAAAATATCGCGAATAAAAAACTTTTTCGCGATATCGGAGACGATTAGAAAAATCAATTGTTTGTCGTTGTTGGAGGTATAGGCGTTTCGTTTATTTTGAAATCGATAGGAAGAACACATTTTACGTTTACTTTCTCCCCGTTGTTTATACCCGGATTCCATTTCGGCATCAGGCTGAGCACCCGTACCGCTTCGTGGCTGAGTTCGGGATCGGGGCTTTGCAAAACTTCTATGTTAGAAATAGTACCGTCTTTTGCCACAATAAATGAACACAAAATACGTCCTTCAATGCCGTTTTGAAGTGCATGAGTGGGATAAATAATTTTTTTCGATAAAAATTCGGTTAGTTTTTCTTCTCCTCCCGGATATTGAGGCATTTGATCTACAATGGATAAAATTTCTTCATTTGCCAATATATTAAGGTCAGTTTTTGCCGTCGAACTGCCGGGAGCGCACGTGTTATTATTAGCAGCGCCGCGGGCATTTTTATTTATCTTAAAATACATGGGTAAGTATGCTTCCGCACGTACTGCTTCGCCCTTATATTTAGCGGGTCTCCACGGTGGCATAGCTTTTAGAATGCGCAGGGCTTCGGCATCGAGTAACGGATCGGCATGATGAATAAGATTAAAGTTGGAAAGTGTTCCGTCTTTTTCAACCACAAATGTGTAAACGACTAATCCTTCAATATTCTTTTCGATAGCCTCTTGTGGATAATTCAAGGTGGATGTAATGAATTTATGCATTGCAGCTGTTCCTCCGGTAAACATGGGATCGATATCGGGTTCTTTTACAATTTTGTCTGTTCCCGATGTTGGCGGAGTCTTTCTCTGTTCCACTAATGAATTATTGCTTGGCAGATTCTTGCTTAAAGAAGGCGATTGCATTGCGGAAACAGAAAGAGGAATAGTAAGAAAAACTACCCCTACTGTATTGATTAATTTTCTGATATTCATGTTTTTTCTTTTTATAAATATGTAAGTTTTTATTATAAGATAAAATCAATTGTTCTAATATTTTAGTATCCATGCATCACGATGATGAGGGAATTGAGTATGAACTTCCTTCAAAAAGTCTTTCGCTGCATCCTGATCGGCAAATGAGGCTGCATAAACATCAATTCTGCCCGGGCGTTCGATCCATGATGTTTGGGTGAAACCTTCGGATTCAAGCGCATTTTTTATTTCTTCTGCTACTTTACGGGTTTTATAAACTCCCATCACTACATAATATTTTTTCGGAGAGGGTTGTGTCGTCGGATCATTTGAATTTTGCGAAGATTTATTTATTATTGTTTCAGGTTGAGAAACAACCATTTCGTTGTTTTGTTCTTCAATAATGTTTGTTGGAGTAGTGACTTTTTCCTGGTTTGTAGTTTTGAGAGGAATATGTTTTGTAGCATTATTCCGGAATAAACTACTTTCCCATGTTATTTTAGAATTTTGTCTTTGATAGTCGTTTTTATTCAGAGGCGATAGAAATAGAATCGCTCCCACAGTGATTGCTACAACTGCTCCGATTCCTATATTTCGTATGGTTATTCGATGTTTTTTTTGTGTTTTTGCAATAGAAGGGGTAGGTTGCACATGAATCAGAGGTTGTAAAGCGACTTTTTCAAGTCCGTAAAACTCGGGTCTCTCAAATGCATTAGGCGTAAATATATATTGTTTTTTCTTGTCTATTTTGAATGTTCCTAGGTTCCCAAATTCTACAGTCTTGTTTTTCCGAAGAGCAATTTTCAACTCATTCACACCTGCTTCAACGCGACCATGTGCTGTTTCAAAAGAAATTTTATTAGTTTTCATGAACGACTCCAGCAGGAGACCATCGTTATAGGTAAGATCCGGATTGAATATTAGTTCACATTTAGGAGCTTCGAAAGTTGCTAATCCGTTTTTCTTGACAGGGTATACGTTTAATACGAATCCACCAAGATTAGGAATGATTACGCAATCGTGTGTATGAAGCAAAAAATCAATATGAGAAATAAGTTCATTCATATGGCAAAGATAAAAAATTATCAGAATGAATTCTTTTTTTAAAATCCTTTTTTTATTCTTTTTTGATTTTGTTTTGCAAAATCTTTCCAATTTTTGTATTTCACTTTCTCAACGCCGATATCCGATTGGTAAAAATGACATAGTGCTGCGGCCAATCCGTCTGTTGCGTCCAATTGGTTTGGCATGATTTCATCGGGAATACGTAATATTTTTTGAAGCATGTAAGCCACTTGTTCTTTGGCAGCACGTCCGTTTCCGGTTATGGACATCTTTATTTTTAACGGAGCATATTCAAAAATGGGAATGTCGCGGGAGATAGCAGCGGCAATTGCAACGCCTTGCGCGCGTCCCAATTTGAGCATACTTTGTACATTTTTTCCGTAAAAAGGTGATTCGATAGCTACTTCATCGGGCAGGTATTCTTCAATAAGGCTAATTACACGGGCATATATTTTTGCTAATCTCAGGTATTGGTTCTCATATTTATTGAGCTGTATTACGCCCATTGTTTCCATGAAAGGTTTGTTGTCAATTACACGTAATATGCCGTATCCCATAATTTGCGTTCCGGGATCGATTCCCATAATGATTCGTTCTTTCGGCTCTTTTGCCATTTTTAGTTGCCGTTATAATTGCAAATATAAACAAAATCTTTATCTTTGCAGAAAATTTTGGGGGGTTTAGCTCATCTGGCTAGAGCGCAACACTGGCAGTGTTGAGGTGACCGGTTCGAGTCCGGTAATCTCCACGAATTAAAATACAGAATTACAGGAAGATTTTCTTTAAAAAAGTTGGATTTATAACTTGAATCCAACTTTTTTGTTAGACAAATTTTGTAGTAAAAATTCAGAAAGGGTTTGATAAATCGATTTTTTTGACCGATTATCTAATATTTGTTCTCTTTCCATAAATGATAGGATGAAAGGTTGGTAAATTCCTTGCTGTTAGCTCGGGTGGTCATACGGCCAACCTATTTCCTGCAGAAAAATACTGAAAAATAACCGGGACATATGCAGTAAAAAAATTGATAATCTTTTTAATTAGCATATACCGGATTGATCCATGGTTCAGGCTCTTCATACAAACTAACTGCTGCCCATCTGATGCCTCGTTTCATGATTTCTAATGCTTCATGCACATCAAAATCTTTAGCTACGTGACCAAGCGAAGAATAAAATACACGGCCTTTACCATACATTTTTTTCCAAACTACAGGCACAACGCATCCGTTTATCCACCAGGCATGATCACCACTAAAAGTTGTTGTTGCCAGAACTTTTACATTGGGATCCACATGCATGTAGTATTGTTCCGAATTCATGCGAAAATCCTTTAATCCTCTTGTAACTTTATCTTCGTGATCAATGATATTGACTTCATAAGGAATAACCCCACCCGGGTGTGCAACCCATTGTCCGCCAACCATAAATTGATATTCAACATTGTTTCTAAATGCATCGCCAAGACCTCCATGCCAACCCGCCAGTCCCACACCACGTTTTACAGCTGTCAATAAACCCTGTTCTTGTTCATTGCTGATTTCGCCCATTGTCCAAACCTGAATAATCAGATCTGTATTATTCATTAAAGCTGAATCGGTATAACAATCCAAATTATCACGTAGGGTAACTTCGGCTCCTTCCGACCTCATCCACGGCACAAAAATATCTCTTGTTAATTCCGGATCATGTCCCTTCCAACCTCCGTAAACAAACAGCACATTCTTCCCTTTTAAAGGATTCGTCGTTTTTTGTGCATGGATTGAGGAAGAAACAGAAAATCCAATAACCATGAGTAAAAAGTTAATTGTTAATCTTTTGTTGATATTCATAAATTTAATTTTAATAAGTTCTTTATTTTGAATAATCATATCAATAAATCGTTATTTGATAATTTTCATGCATTGTCCTTATACGAAGCAGTTAATCTTTACCAGTAAGGCAATTTATAGGGATTTCTGTACTCGTACCAATACAATCTGTGAGATTGTGCTTCCTTATCGTCACCAAAACTATGCGTTACGGGATCCCATTTTACTGGTCGATTCAACTCGGTTGCGATATTAATTAAACAACAAAGAATATTTGTGCTGCATCCGGCTTCCACAGGTGCAATCGGATTTTGACGGGAACGCATGGAATTCAAAAAATCTTGCATATGGGGGGAACTTATTTCAAACGATCCTGCCTCAATCTCTTTCTCCGATTTTTTTAGAAGTGAGGGATCAGAACACTCTATGTATCCTCGAGCTACCTTTATCCATCCATCTGTTCCTATAAATTGTATTCCCTTATCATCCGGTCTATCTTCTCGGAAGGGCTGCTCTGTCATTACTATTCCATTCGCATATTTAAGCGTTGTATATTTAGTTCCGTTGTAACCTGCCGGAATATATTCGATCGGTCCTGAACCGTCCAGTCCCAGAGCCCATTGTGCTATATCGAAATGATGTGCACCCCAGTCACCAGTAAAACCATTCCCCGTTTCACGATAATAACGCCATCTTGCCCAATCCCCTTTTTCTTGATAATCGGGGGGTGCTATTGGAGGGCATATATCTGGATGATAATGTACCTTAGGATCATTCAATGGTCCTAACCATTGTCTGAAATTCAAATTAGAGGGAACGGGCATCTCCGGTAAATCAAAAGGTTTTGGGGGTTCGCCAATACGAACATACACTTTTTCAATATATCCAATTTTACCCTCTCTCACTAATGAAACAGCTTTTTGGAACTCCGAACTGGAACGCTGCTGGCTTCCTACCTGAAATACACAATTATGCTTTCTGGCAGCTTTTACCATCGATAAACTTTCAGATATTGTGTATGATAACGGTTTTTGACAATATACATCCTTTCCGGACTGACATGCATGAATAGCTGTCAGGGCGTGCCAGTGATCAGGAGTTGCGATCGAAATAGCATCGATATCTTTTCTTTCCAGTAAATCTTCATAAAATTCATACGTATCACATTTAGTTTGAAGTCTGTTTTTTTCTTGCCATCCGGTAACTACATTTTTAAACCGGTCTCGTTTCATTGAATCAACATCACTCCCTGCCAAAACCTGTACACCAGGACACTGCGAGAATGCATGAAAATCCGAAATCCCCTGCCTCCCGAGCCCAATAAAACCTAATGTTATCCTATCACTCGGAGCAATCTTTTTTCCGTTTACAGTCCAACTGGGTAGAATGGTTAACCCAGCTAATCCCAATGCTGACACGCCCAAGAATTCTCTTCGCGTGACTTTTTTAGATTTGTTTTCCATAAAAATGAATTTATAAAATATAATTTTGTCAATAACTTGTTGAATTTATTTAGATAGGGGCTGATGGAGCTTTGACCGGGATTGGCACCACTCCTTCTCGGTAATCAGGCAATGGACTCATCGCATAAGTTTCTGGTCCGTACCTTAAGGTAGAGGCCATAATTTCATTCCAAGTAATCGCTTTTCCCGTATAAGCAGCTTCTTTACCCATAATCGCTACCATATTGGAGTAAGCCAGATCCTCGGCTTGATTGATTTTCTTGTCCAATCTGATGGATTCCACAAGATGTATATGTTCTTGATTATAAGGATTGTTTACAGGTTTGTTTTCATAATCATATTTCCACAACAGATTCCCGTTCCAATCCAATATCTTTATTTCCCCACGATCATTCAGTTGTGCGATACCTTCTGTTCCTAATACCTGTTCCGATATATTGTTGTCGCATCCATCAATCTGACGGGCAGTATGCAACATCCGTTTATTGTTGTTATAATAATAATCAACACTAAAGAAATCATAAATATCACCCGTGTAGAGTCAACCCTTTTGAAGTTGCCATTTTTGAAGCGGCTATCACGGTACGTATTCCCACCGGATCAACGGCACATGGTTTCTCCATAAAAACGTGCTTCCCGGCTTCCACCGCAGCTGTAAAATGTTCAGGTCGAAAGTGAGTTGGGGTGCATAGCAGGACCACCTCAATTTCAGGAATAGACATAACCTTTCGGTAAGCATCAAAACCTAAAAAACATTTATTGTCCTCAATTTTATTATTAAACTTATCTGTAAGAATTTTACGGCATGCATCCATTCGATCCGGAAAAATATCGGCTAAAGCAACTATAGAAACATTTGGCCCGGCCTCTAAAAATTGACTGGCAGCACCGGTACCTCTATCGCCACATCCAATCAATGCAGCTTTAATAGGTTTACCGTCAGGAGCTGTTTCTATGAATGAAAACATGACTAACTCTTCATTAGAAATACTTTTGGTAGAGGTTTTTTAGTGTCTCGTGAGCAGGAGGTTACAATCGTTGTTGGGAGTACAGCTGTTGCTCCTAGTAACGCGGAATTTGTTAAAAAATCTCTTCTTTTCATGTTAAAAAATTTATTTTCGTATTGTTTTGATGTCAAGTTTCACATGGTTGTTTGTGAAACACTTGAATTTTCGATGGACTTCAAATGTAGGGGTTTATTTTTAAATTCAGAAGGATTTTGTTTAAAAATTTCAGATTTTAACATAAACCATTTTTCAACTGCCTGAAAAGGAGTTTTTACGTTTAGTTCTTTTCTCACTCCGCCATGTCTTCTGTAAAGCATATAATAGACAAGAAATGCCATCAGCGCATCATTCATTTCTTCTTTATTTACGTAATTGTCTTTAAGAATGGCTCCCTTTTTAATGATTCCGTTGGCTCTTTCTACCATGCCGTTTGTTTTTGGCGTATTAGGTCGAGTGAGCCTGTGTTCAATATGATTGGTTTTGCAAACTTCATCCAAATGAGAGGGTTTTTGACAGAGCTTTCCTTTCTTGGATTTAATAAGCCGATTCGTAAATTCCGGTCCGTTATCTGTCAAAACATGCGTGACTTCAAAAGGAAAATATTCCAAACACCGATTCATAAAATCTTCCGTATTTTCAGCGGTTTTAGCCTCATAGACCCGATAAAGCAAACTTCTTGTAGCTCTGTCGATAGCAACAAAAAGAGAGGAACCTGATTGACATGGTTTCTGCAAAATGTTCTATAAATGGAGCTTTTCATAATTTGCCGATTGTATACGAAAAGCATTTCCCATATTTCCCTGTTTTTTTACTTGCCAATAATAATAAAAAAAGCTATATTTTTCTTTAAAAAGTTGCATTGATTACTTGAATCTATGAAATAGATGAATCATGTCCGATTCATGTTTGCATCAAGGCAAGGAGAAAAACGTCGGATTTCGTAGATTTATTGTAAACCCCACCTCCATATTTGCAGTAAAAAAAGCAAAATCTTGGAGCAAAGGTGGAGCGAGGATGGTACAGCTTTGGTACGGAGATGGTGCAGTTTTCTTTTTGACAAATCGTCAATACCGGTTGTGTTAATCATCGCTTTTACGTAAGTTCAACTTAGAAGTGCGAATTTCCCGGAGAGTTTTATCGAGGTTTTTTTTAAACAAAACCATGAAAAACACCGCGGGGGATTGCCAAGCGGCCGGGGGTGC
>JAAZMQ010000187.1 GCA_012798745.1 Bacteroidales bacterium | reverse complement strand
TTTTTTCGGGAAAATCGAATAAAATATCATGAAAAATCATCCGCCCCTGTGTCTCAACAACATAAAAAAACGAAACAGGCATCCCAAAACTCAAAAAAATGATCGAAAATGAAATTGCACCTCATTATTTTGTCTTCTGTGGGGAAACAAGATTAGCGTGCACAAAAATTTTATCCTTTTTCGGAAAATGTGCGTTAACACAAACCAACGCAATTCCTCTGTCGGGTTTTCCGACGAGAGGTAAAGAAAAACACTATCCTGTTTCTGAAAATCCGACGGGTGAAAAACGGGGTTTTTTGCATAAAAACAGCCTTGGTTTTCCGGCAAACCGCTTTTATTTGTTAAAGCATATTATAAAGAAAAGGGTAAATCATAATTTGTATATACGTCGGGAAATCCGACGGGAAATAAAAAAATTTTTCATTGATCCCGGAAAACGATTTTCAGGCTCTATTTCCTGCTTTTTTATCGGATATCGTTAAGGAAATCGGCAATAAATCATCTTACACAATACAAGCATCCTAAGTTCAAATCAGAAGTGCAACACTCCGACCGATGTTTTTCAATTATCCGAGTACAAAAAGCATGAAAAAACTCCGCAAGGTTTGTCACACGGCAGGGGGGAAGGCAGCTCGCAAAGAGAGTCAAATTAATGACCTCTACCGGCAGAAACGTCATGACCGACTTTCTATTATCTGTTATCAATCAGCAAGAATAGTCGAAAACATAACTATTTCGGGTACAACTCTAAAAGTGAAATTTTCACCCTTTCGATCGATTACAATGGTAAGTATGTTCGGCGTTTCCCAATCGACATATTGATTAAAATTAAAGAGGTACGAAAACGCAGCTTTGTATTTTTTATTTTCGAAGGCTTTTGCTATTTTGTTATAATGATTGATATCCCAAAACATGCATTTATCGAATCCATTTACATCGGTATAGCGTGTATTCTCGTCGCGATACTTCATCGTTTCGGCTATAAAACGACGATACGATTCGGTTAATGATTTAGGATCGTGATTAAATGAATGGTTTTGTATTCTCTTCACCACATCACCAGCTTGTATCCCTGCCTTTTCTGCCGGTGAATCGGGGTCAACAGAAACAATGGTTTTTAAATCGTCCATATTATAATTAATCCCCGTATAATTGTATTTCAAATAATTTACCTGATACGTAGCTGAAGACAGATTTCCCGGATAAGGAAATTTTAAAAGGATGAGAGGTAAATTCATCTCAAGATAATTTTCTAACCCATAATTAGCCGACAATCGTTCGTTCACCTCACTTTCCCAAATCAACACCATCTCTCCCGGTTGCATGAATTTGCGATCATAAAATCGGTATCCAAATTCGAGTGTATACATAATATCGTTGATTCTCACTGCTTCCGATGGAGAATACACGGGTATTTTTACCATCCGTTTGTTCCGCATATCGAATCGCCATGTTGGCCGATAAGAACCCAAAGTGGGCGAATTGGGATTATATGACGGGTTACTCTGATAACTATAATAGGTTTGAATAATAAAGTCGGGGTCGGCAGTGTCCCTTGTAAGACCCCTTTCGGTAAGTACTTTTTCGAAAATAGCATTTATACGGGCGTCTATTGCAGCCGTTTGCTCATCACCCGGTGCAAAGTCGAATGTTTGATAATCGGTAAATTGAGCATTAGGATTGGCTGTGGTTTTCACGGGAATAACAAAACGTCTGTCCTGAACATCTTCGAGACTATAAAAAGCAAATACAGGTGCCAACTGAGCCTCACTTATTGCATTTTTTATGCGACAATTTTTTTTGATCGTCATTCGCCGAAAAGGTCGCCCAAGATTACGAACGGCTATCTCCATTTCTCTTTCGTTTTCGGCAAACCACGACATAATGGTGGAGCGGGGTTTCAAATATGTCCCTTTATCATTTATTTCCATTATAATATCGTTCAACTTTAATCCTGCCCTTGCAGCAGGAGACCCGGGCACAATGTTTCTTATGACCGGTTCATGTTCTCCCCAGTTCGGATTACTGCTTATCTCGAAAGAAAAGCCCAAATTACATGTTTCAATATTCGTTTGTGCGTTTATTGCAACAACTATTGCCAAGCTCAAAAAAGAAAAAATAATCTTTTTCATCCGATTTTTATTTTTTACCCAATGTAATCTATTATCTTTTTAACTCGTTAGTAAAAAACAAAGATATGCATTTTCAACGAATTTTTTCACGAGGAATGCTTTCCTTTGCCAAAAGTAAGGAATAAACTTTGGGGGTAAATTGAAAATTATCTTGTAAATTTGTAAAATTGAATGTCTTATTTTTAAAACATATATTCATGGTTGTAGATCATTTATCCAATGCAACGCTTTATTTTTCTCTGCATCCGCTATTTAAAAAAGCTTTTGAATTTCTTAAAACTTTAGACATGAAGCAAGTTGAAATCGGCACAACTCAACTTGAAGGGGATGCTTTAAAAGTGTCTGTAACAAAAGCAAAAATGAAGACAAAAGCGGAAGCAAAACTAGAAACACATCAGAAATACATTGATATTCAAATCCCCATTGAACAAAAAGAAACTTTTGGGTGGCGATCGTCGATGAATTTGAAAAATTCCGTAAATGGATACGATGTCACTAACGATATTGAATTTTTTGACGATGAGCCCTCGACCTATTTCACTCTTTTACCGGGTGAGTTTGCAATTTTCTTTCCAAATGATGCACATGCTCCTCTTATCGGCGAAAACGATACAAAAAAAATCATCGTAAAAATAGCTGTCATGTAACCCATGAAATCCACTATTATATTATGCTGGAAATAATTAAAAACGATCCTTGGCTCGAACCTTATGCAAACATAATTGAAGAGCGCTATAACTATATTATAAACAAAGAAAACCAACTGACACAGAATGGTGAAATCAGTTTATCCGATTTTGCAACCGGATATCTTTATTTCGGCTTGCAAAAAACAAATGACGGTTGGTACATAAGAGAATGGGCGCCTAACGCTACCGAAATATTTTTAATCGGGTCATTCAACAATTGGCAATGCGAAGAACCGTATCGCTTGAAACGATTGGAACACGGCATATGGGAATTAAAAGTTCCATTAGATCGTATTCACCATCTCGATTATTACAAACTGTTTGTCTGCTGGGATGGCGGATGCGGTGAACGCATTCCGGCATGGAGCAAATGGGTGGTGCAAGACAAAGACACCCATATTTTTTGCACCCAGGTATGGGATCCGCCGGCTCCCTATCAATTCAAATATAACCATTTTATACCCGACAGGTCGCCCTTATTAATTTACGAATGTCATGTAGGCATGGCTACGGAAGAAGAAAAAGTGGGAACATACAACGAGTTTCGCGAAAATGTTCTGCCTCGGGTTAAAGATAACGGATACAATGCCATTCAAGTGATGGCTATTCAGGAACACCCCTACTACGGATCGTTCGGCTATCACGTTTCCAATTTCTTTGCCCCTTCTTCACGATTTGGCACACCGGACGAACTGCGCCAACTCATCGATACGGCTCACGACATGGGAATTGCCGTCATTATGGATTTGGTACATTCGCATGCAGTAAAAAATGAGTTCGAAGGAATTGCCCGTATAGATGGTTCGTATGACTTATATTTTCATAGCGATCCCAACCGCAGATATCATAAAGCTTGGGATTCTCTCTGTTTCGATTACGGGAAAAATGAGGTCCTGCATTTTCTCCTCTCCAATTGCAAATATTGGCTGGAAGAATATAAATTCGATGGATTCCGTTTCGACGGAGTGACTTCCATGCTGTATTACGACCATGGATTGGGCGCCGCCTTCACCAATTACGATGATTATTACAACGGCAATCAGGATATAGATGCCATTTGCTACCTTACCCTTGCCAATAAACTCATTCATCAAGTGAATGCCGATCGCGTCACTATCGCCGAAGAAGTAAGCGGCATGCCCGGGTTGGGAGTTAAACCTGAAGCCGGAGGTTACGGATTCGATTACCGAATGGCCATGAACATTCCCGATTTCTGGATCAAAATCATCACCGAAAAGAAAGATGAGGAATGGTATCCATCGACCATCTGGTGGGAAATGACCAACCGTCGTGCCGACGAAAAAACAATTTCTTATGCAGAATGCCACGACCAGGCTTTGGTTGGGGATAAAACCATTAT
>JAAZMQ010000021.1 GCA_012798745.1 Bacteroidales bacterium | reverse complement strand
CGGCCACGATGCCAACGATAAAAATACCCAGGACTGTATTCCCGAGATATTGACTGGCAATATGGGGTAATATATTATCGGAAACTTCGGGAAGAACGACTCCGTTTTGCTCTGCAAAAACAAGCAGGAGAACGCCCAAACACAAAAAGAGAAAATTAACAGGTGCAAAAGCCAAACCATACGAAACCACATTTTTTTGCGCATCTTTCAAACTTTTGATCGTGAGGTTTTTCTGCATCTGATCTTGATCCAAGCCGGTCATTACAATGGTAATGAACATCCCACTAAAAAATTGTTTAAAAAAGTTTTGTGTACTGCCCCAATCATCAAAAACGAAAATACGCGAATGCGGACTGTTTTTAATAGCGGTCACGGTATCGCCCAAACTGAAATTGAGTCTGGACGTGACTTCCAAAATAATAAGGACCAACGCAATAAGGAAAAGCAATGTCTGCAACCAATCGGTCCAGATAATTGTTTTAACGCCGCTTTTATGACTGTACATCCATATGACCAGAATGATGCCGATGACGGTAACTACGAACGGAACACCCCATGTATCAAAAACCAGCGACTGAAGAATGAATGCCACCAAATAGAGCCTTGCAGCAGCACCTACTATTTTCGATATCAAAAAAAACCACGCTCCGGTTTTATAGGATTTGGGACCATAACGTTGATCGAGATAACCGTAAATGGTGGTCAGATTGAGTTTGTAATACAAGGGAAGCAACACATAGGCAATGACCAGATATCCAAAAAAAAAGCCGAAAACCATCTGCATATAGGTCATATCCAGATTTCTTACCATGCCGGGTACAGATATGAAAGTGACTCCGGAAATGGAAGTACCGATCATGGCAAAAGCAACCACATACCATTTGGATTGTTTATTGGCACGAAAAAAGGCATCGTTATCGGTACCTTTTCGGCTCGTCAAATGCGAGATCAGCATCAATAATCCCAAATAGAGGGCAATTACAATCAGGATAAAAACTCCCTGCATGTTCCCAATTTATAAATTCATAAAATAATCGGTCAATTCAGGAAAAGAATCGAATTTTAATGCGTAGTTATCTGTTTCTCCAAATCCATAGGTCACATACACAAATGGCACTCCGGCCTTAGCCGCTTCGCGACTATCGGAATCGGTATCTCCTATGTAAACGGGTGATTGAAGATGATTCCTATCTATTAATAGTTTCAGGTTGAAGCTTTTGGGTTGAAAATTCTGACCATGTTCCATATAATCCGTAAAGAGATGACGTGTGCCGGTATGATTCATGAAATTCACTATACCACCCTCTTCGCAATTGCTCAGCATAAAAAGTTTGTATTTGGTCGCCAATTTTTCCAACCCTTCACGTACCCCCGGAAATATTTTGGGCGTCATGGTCTTTGTTAACGACTGATAGGCTTCAATAATAGCATGAAACAGCTCCTTCTCTTCTTCGGGAGAAACTTTCGGCAGGAGCTTATTGAGCATTTTCCCAATTTCTTTACCCATCAAGCCAACTAAATCTTCTCTTCGAAGACGCAAATCGTATCCCTTCGCTTCCAAACCTTTGTTCCAGGCAGTAACATAGGTATCGACATTATCCCAAAGTGTACCGTCTCTATCAAAAATTAAACTATCGGGTTTTAACATCTCAGTCTTTTAAGATTTTTGAATGCAAAAATACGTAACTCCCATTGAAAAGTCAACCAAATAAACGTTAAAAACAATTTCCATTAACATCATTGACCACAAGGATGAATAAAAAATAGCTTATCTTTGTTATGAAAAGAATCTCTTTTCTGTGTATCTTAGGTAACCACATAAAAAACAAAGAAAAAATGAACGATTTTGCAAACGAAGATGCGCTCGTGCTATTTTCGGGCGGACAAGACTCCACTACTTGTCTCTATTGGGCTAAAAAACATTTCCGCAACGTATATACGCTTTGTTTCTTTTACGGCCAGCGTCATTCATTGGAAGTAGAAAATGCACAACGTATTGCCGAAATGGCACAAGTACCCTTCCAAGTGCTCGATGCCCATATTATTTCACAGCTAGCTCCCAACTCGCTGACCGATCTTTCCCTTGAAATGGACAAAGAAAAACCGGCTGATTCTTACCCCAATACGTTTGTCCCCGGACGCAACATGCTGTTTCTTACGTGTGCAGCTGCCATTGCTTATGCAAATAATATCCGGCATTTAGTAACAGGCGTTTCGCAGGCCGATTACAGCGGATACCCCGATTGCAGGGATACTTTTATTCGTTCGCTGAATGTATCACTTAATTTGGCTATGGAGCGACAGTTTATCGTCCACACACCTCTTATGTGGCGCACTAAAGCACAAGTATGGCAACTGGCAGACGAACTGGGTGTGTTCGATCTGATACGAACAGAAACACTTACTTGCTACAATGGCATAAAGGCCGAAGGTTGCGGTCACTGTCCAGCATGCAAGCTGCGAAATAAGGGATTGGAAGAATACCTTTCATTGAAAGAAAGGGATAAGGGATAACTAAAAGCGATAAAAAGATCGATCGATCAAAAAAATAACGCTCTAAATTGACAAAAATGGAACAAGACAAGCTAAACCTTCTTGGCAAAAAAACGGAATATAAAACAACATATGCTCCCGAAGTTCTGGAAACATTTACAAATAAACATCAAGATCACGATTATTGGGTAACATTCGACTGCCCCGAATTTACCACACTTTGCCCTATAACCGGTCAACCCGACTTTGCCACCATCCGCATCGATTATATCCCCGATGCCAAGATGGTGGAAAGCAAAAGTTTAAAACTTTATTTGTTCAGTTTCCGCAATCATGGAGCGTTTCATGAAGATTGCGTAAATATCATCATGAAAGATCTTATCCATCTGATGGATCCGAAATACATTGAAGTAACAGGCATTTTTACACCACGAGGCGGAATCAGCATTTATCCTTACACCAATTATGGACGTAAGGGAACAAAATACGAAAAACTAGCCCAAGACCGATTATTTAATCATTCGTTTCCACTATAAAAATAACAATGTGGTGAAACTTTTCAACTAATCAATTTGTTATTGTTCCTTTTCATCCGCCGGTTCGTAATATCGAACCCAATCGATATACATTTCGGCAGGCAATGAACCCGGATCTACAAAGCCTGCCCAACTGCCACCCAATTGCATGGCCATGAGCAGATAAAATTCTCGATCGCCAAAGGGGAATTGTCCACCTTCTATTGTTTCAACGCGCGGATAAGTTTTTGTGTGCACATCATTCACAAAAAACACCAAACTATCGGGATATTTTTCAAGCACAAATACATTGTAATCATTGGGTGCAATTGTAACAACAACACTATTTGCAACCGGTTTATCTTTAATACCGAGGACATCTGTATGATAGGAATGAACGGTTTGATAAACATATTTATCATAATTTAATCGCTCCATAATGTCGATTTCCCCTCCTTTTATTCCACTTTCATCTACGGGAAGCATCCAAATTCCGGGATGAGCACCTTGAGCCCCGGCTAATTTTGCTCTAATTTCGAGTCGACCAAAACCAAATGTTCTTTTCCCTTTTGTATAAACCCCACCTGTAAGATAAGGTGCTGTATCGCTGGGCAAAACTGTGTTTTGTATTCCTCGCAAAATCAAATTTCCACCACGAACCTCGCAAACCGATTCATAATCGCTCATATATCTGTTCCAATCGCTTTTTCCTCGCGGAATCTTTGACCAAGTGGTAGTATCCAACCATCCGGCCCGATTAAAATTATCTTCCCATACCAACGTCCACTTGCCGGGCTCCTTCTTATCTGAACATGCCACAAACGACAATACAAGTAGGAGAACAAATAAAATGTTACTTTTTTTCATAAAATTCATTTTCTAACGTCTCTACAAATATATGAAATAAAACAATAAACCGTAGAAAAATGTATTTTTTTATTACCTTTGCCATTCAATATTTTGGAATAATAAAAAACAAACAACATTTTATAGCTAGAAATTAAAAAGCATATGCCTGAGATTTCCGAAAGAGGGATGCAAATGCCTCCTTCACCCATCCGAAAATTAGCTCCACTATCCGACGCAGCAAAAGCACGAGGTATAAAAGTATATCATCTCAACATTGGCCAACCCGATTTGCCAACTCCGGAAAGTGCACTAAATGCGATACGAAACATCCAAAATAAAGTTCTCGAATACAGCCCGAGCGACGGATATCGGTATTACAGGGAAAATTTAGTTAACTATTACGCAAAATACAATATCGATCTTAATCCCGATGATATTATCGTTACGGCAGGGGGATCAGAAGCAGTTCTATTTGCATTTCTGGCTTGCTTAAATCCCGGTGACGAAATCATCATTCCGGAACCGGCGTATGCAAATTATATGGCATTTGCTGTATCCACAGGAGCCATCATTAAAACGATCCCTTCTTTCATGGAAACAGGATTTGCACTTCCTCCCATAAAGGAATTCGAAAAACTGATCAATCCACGCACCAAAGGAATCCTAATCTGCAATCCGAATAACCCTACCGGATACGTCTATACCCCGGAAGAGATGGAACAGATCAGAAAAATGGTAAAAAAATACAATTTATACCTGTTTTCCGACGAAGTATATCGTGAATTTATCTATACCGACATACCCTATGTTTCGGCATGCCATCTGAAAGGAATAGATGAGAATGTAATTTTGATAGATTCCGTTTCCAAAAGATACAGCGAATGCGGCATTCGTATCGGTGCCCTCATCACAAAAAACAAAAAAGTACACGATACGGTAATGAAATTCTGTCAGGCACGATTAAGTCCACCTCTTATCGGACAAATTGCAGCTAATGCATCACTCGATGAAAGCGAAGCATACATGCAACAAAATTTTGAAGAATATCGGAGCAGAAGGGATTTTTTGATCGAACGACTCAATAAAATTCCCGGTGTATATTCACCCATGCCAATGGGAGCATTCTACACATTGGCAAGCCTTCCGGTGGACGATGCCGATGAATTCTGTGCATGGTGTCTGTCGGATTTCGAATACGAAGGCGAAACCATTTTCATGGCTCCGGCATCAGGTTTTTATGTTACACCGGGATTAGGTAAAAATGAAGTACGTATTGCCTATGTATTGAACAAAACCGATCTCGACAAAGCACTTACCATTTTAGAAAAAGCATTGGAGGCTTACCCAAAAAAAAGTAATGCCTTTTCTGTGAAAGATGAATACAGAGCTGTTTATAGCAAAACGGATTTATAAAGGCGATAAAAAAAACGAAAAACGCGTCTCTTCTCCCGCTATCAAAATTGCCATTGCAGGTATAGCATTGGGATTGACAGTGATGATTGTTGCGGTATGTATTATTATCGGTTTTAAAAAAGAAATCCGCGAAAAAGTAGTCGGCTTTGAAGCACATATCCAAATCACCGCGTTTGACAACAATGCTTTCTATGAATATGATCCTATTTCTTTCTCTGACACCCTTGCTCACCAACTCCTAAGCTATCCCGAAATCCGGCATATTCAAGGATTTATCACTAAAGCAGGAATCATAAAAACTGACGACGATTTTCAAGGCATTGTTCTTAAAGGAATCGGAGATGATTACGATTGTAATTTTTTCAAAAAGAACCTCGTCGAAGGTGAGATATTTATTCCTAATGACACTTCAACCGTGAATCCTGCTATAATATCAAAAACTATTGCCGATAAGCTTCGATTGAAATTGGGGGACAGTTTTACTACTTATTTTGTGCAAGATCCTGTTCGTGCTCGCCGATTCAAAATTACAGGTATTTATCAAACCAATTTCGAAGACTATGATAAATTATATGTAATTACTAAAAAAGATGTTCTCACCAAATTAAATGGTTGGGACGACGATATGGTAAGCGGAATTGAGGTTTTTGTGAAAGATTTCAATAAGCTTGATCAGATTGCTCAAGATCTGTTTTTCGAGATGTCGCACTATAAAGACCGACTCGGGAACACGTTATATGCACGATCCATAAAAGACATTAATCCCATGATATTTAATTGGCTGAGTTTACTTGATATGAACGTATGGGTCATTATTATCTTAATGATCGTCGTATCGGGATTTACCATGATTTCGGGTTTACTCATCATCATTCTGGAGCGAACCAATATGATTGGTATTTTAAAAGCAATAGGGGCAAGTGATTTCAGTATTAGAAAAGTTTTTCTCTATTTATCGGCTTTCCTCATCGGACAGGGTATGTTGTGGGGAAATATCATTGGTTTGTTCCTTTGTTTCATTCAAAACAAATTTCACATTATTAAACTAAACCCATCCGTATATTACCTTTCGGCTGTTCCTATCGACATGAATGTATTTTATCTTATTCTGCTTAACATGGGAACACTTATCGTATCCTTACTCATGATGATAGGACCTTCGTATCTGGTTGCCAAAATCACGCCGGCAAAATCCATTCAGTTCGAATAAAAAAAATCAGACGATCCATTTTTAACTGAACCGTCTGAATGCAAAATAATATATTTTTCTGCTATTCGGTAGAAATCACAGGTTTATAATATCCGATATCTTCAATACGCGATTTAGTGACAAAATTGTAATTTTTGATAACCTCTACTTGTCCATAATGAATATACACTTCAGCAGAACGACGAAATAACTGAGGATTTTTATTGGCATCCTGTAATAAAAGATAACCCATAATAACATGTCCTGCACTTTCTACTAAACGACGAGCATGAAAATCGAAATATTCTTCGTCTTTCTTCGATGTAACAATCCCAACCAGTTTTTCATACATTTGCGTCATTCTCGAAAGTGAACGTTTTAAAGGTTCCAATTCAGGAATAACCGGCATAGCCTCATATTCTTTAATTCGTTGCAGGTAAGTTCCGGTGGCAACATGACGAATAGCTGCAACAACCTGTAATTGCGTAGTTCCTTCGTAAATATTAGTGATACGAGCATCACGATACAACCGTTCGCACTTATAATCCTTCATATAACCCGATCCCCCATGTACCTGAACAGCATCATAAGTGTTCTGATTGGCAAATTCGCTGGACATAGCTTTGCCGAGTGGGGTAAAAGCATCGGCAAGACGGGAATAATATTTCAACTCGTTTCGTTCCTCAGGAGTCAATTTCCGTTCTCTCGAAATATCTTCCAATGTTTTATACATATCCACAAAACGACACGTTTCGTATAACAATGAACGCGAAGCGTCGGTTTTGGCACGTATATTGGCAATCATTTCGTATACGGCAGGAAACTCAATAATTGCTTTTCCGAACTGACGACGTTCAATGGCATAATTATAGGCTTCGAGATAAGCTGCTTCGGAAATACCAACCGACTGCGCCATAATTCCCAGTCGAGCGCCGTTCATTAGCGACATTACATATTTAATCAGACCCAAACGACGTGACCCCACCAATTCGGCCTTGGCATTTTTAAAAACCAACTCGCATGTGGGAGCACCCTTGATACCCATTTTATTTTCGATGCGGCGTACCGTAACTCCACCATTGTTTTTGTCGTAAACAAATAACGACAACCCACGTGCGTCCTTCGTACCTTCCTCCGAACGTGCCAGCACCAAATGAATATGCGAATCGCCATTAGTGATAAATCGTTTTACACCATTTAAATACCATTGATTCTCTGCTTCGTTATAGGTTGCTTTCAACATGACAGCCTGTAAATCCGATCCTGCATCGGGTTCGGTAAGGTCCATCGACATGGTTTCGCCTTTTACAATACGGGGCAAATACTTGTTTTTCTGCTCTTCACTTGCAAACTCGTAAATGGTTTCGCCGCAATCCTGCAACATCCAGATATTCTGAAAACTGGCATCGGCACGGCTTACAATCTCGGCTGACATCATATAAGGAACCATCGAAAAATTCAATCCGCCATAGCGACGCGGAAATGTCATGCCCATCAATTCTGCTTTAACGAGCGCGTCCAAATTTTCTTGCGTTTGAGGAGCATATTGTACTCGGCCATCATAGAGCGTAGGACCGGTTTTATCTACATCTTCGGCATTGGGTTCGATAATTTCTCCACAGATCTCACCTACTACTTCGAGCACTTTTTCGTAACTATCCAATGCATCTTCGAAATCAAGCGGAGCATAATCATAGGTATCTTTGTCAATATAATTTCTTTCTCTCAATTCAACAATACGCTTCATCAAAGGATGATGAAGATAATGTTTAAATTGTGGTGTATCGGTAAAAAAATTAGCCATTGTACTCTGTTTTTATCTTCAGAAAAGTTATTTTGTATTTTTCTTGTAATATTTAATCATTTTGGGAATCACATTCTCGACTTCACCAACGATCACATAATCAGCAATATTGTGGATCGGTGCATTAGGATCGCTGTTGATTGAAATAATAATCGAACTATCCTGCATTCCTGCAATGTGCTGAATCTGTCCCGAAATTCCACATGCAATATACAGTTTGGGACGAACTGTTACGCCGGTTTGCCCTATTTGTCGCTCATGTTCGGCAAAGCCTGCATCAACAGCAGCACGCGATGCCCCTACTTCTCCCCCGAGAAGATCAGCCAATTCGTAAAGCAACTGAAAATTTTCTTTTGATCCTACCCCGTATCCTCCTGATACAATAATAGAAGCATTTTTTATATTTACTTTTGGTTTCTCCACATGCCGATCGATAATGGATACCACAAAATCTTTATCCGAAACATACTCATCGACATTGTGTTCCACTATTTCTCCTCTGTATTGAGGATCATAAATTTCTTTTTTCATCACTCCTTCACGTACGGTAGCCATCTGCGGGCGATGTTCGGGATTTATGATCCATGCCACAATATTTCCGCCGAAAGCAGGACGAATCTGATACAATAGGTTCTTATAAACTTTTTTCGTCTTCACATCCACATGATCTCCTATTTCCAGTGAAGTACAGTCTGCTGTAAGTCCGCTCCTCAAAGCGGAAGACACACGCGGGGCTAAATCGCGTCCGACAACAGTTGCACCTAATAGAGCGATCTGTGGTTTTTCTTCTTGAAAAAGTTTTACAAGAATAGAAGCATGAGGCAACGTCGTATAAGGAGATAAGCGCTTATCGCTAAAAATATGCAAAACATCTACACCATATGGAAAAACCTGCTTTTCTACTGTTCCCAAATGATCGCCAACCGCCACAGCTTCGAGTTTGCATCCAAGCTGATTGGCAAGTGAACGTCCCTTGGTTAACAATTCAAGGCTTACATCAGCAACCACGCCATCTTCTATTTCCAAATATACAAATATATTGTCCATTTTTGTAGTGTTTATTTAACCTATTGTGTGATTTCTTATTAATTCTTTCATCAGTTCGTCAATCTCTTCATCGCTATCAGTTAAGCGCTTGCTTTCTTTTGCTTGAAAAACAACATTTTCTATTTTCTTAACTTTCGTTGGTGAACCCGCTAATCCACACAACTTTGGATCGGAATTTACATCTGCTGCACTCCACTCGGTAAGATTAAGATAAGGGCGACTGCTATAAAGGCCAATGTAATCAATATTTTCTGCTTGTCGTTCCGTAATGGTTTTGGCATGCTTGTATTTCTGCAGCAACTTGGCATTACGTGGTCTACAAGGTCGTGCAGAATTGTTTACCGTTATCAACACAGGCAACGGCGATTCCACTATTTCAACCCCATTATCCAAGCGACGCTTTACTCTAATCTTCTTCGAATCGATTTTCTGAATCTCTTCAACATAAGTAACCTGAGAAATTCCCATTTTTTCAGCAACCTGAGGCCCCACTTGTGCTGTATCACCATCGATAGCCTGACGCCCGGCTAGGATAAGATCAAAATTTCCAATTTTTCGAATTGCCATAGAAAGAGCATATGAAGTAGCCAACGTATCGGAGCCGGCAAATGCCCTGTCTGTAAGCAGAACACCATCATCGGAACCACGAAACAATCCTTCACGCAAAATTTCGGCTGCTCGCACAGGACCCATTGTCAGTACCGTAATTTTCGAACCCGGAAACTGATCTTTTATTCCTAATGCTTGTTCCAAAGCATTCAGATCCTCCGGATTAAAAATAGCGGGCAAAGCAGCTCTGTTCACTGTTCCATCGGCTTTCATTGCATCTTTTCCCACATTTCTCGTATCGGGAACCTGCTTAGCCAATACAATAATATTAAAAGTCATTTTTTCGAATGTATTTTTAAGTATTTTGGGAGCGACAAAGATAAAGAAAGAATTCAGGTTGGCCAACATTTTTTTATTAGAAGTTGCTAAAGAATGGCTTTTCATTACCAATACCCGAATTCGATTCTAAAACATTTCTTTTACAATTAAACATTATTAAAAATAAATGATCAATGGTAATGAAATGATTTTTTATGTTTTTTAAAAGCAATTCCGAAATAGTATCTATTTTTGTATTGAGAAAAATAACACTATCTAATCAATGATACAATATTTTTTTTTACTTTTGAAACAAACAAAAAATCCAACATAAAACAAAACGCTTAATGAATAAAAAACGGTTTATTTCTCTTCACTATATTTTCCCGCTTATTCTTTTCATGAGCAGTTGTGCAGGAATTCAATATATGACGGTAGAAACACAAGAACCTGCTCAGCTCACATTACCGGAAAATATACGTTCGCTTTTAATTGTGGATAATGTAGTACAACAACCCGACGAAGTGGGGCATAGGAAAAAACCCTTAGGAAAAAAAGAATTTGAACCGATAAAAGTAAGTGCCGACAGCATATCTGTCTACTATACCGAAGCTTTAACTCAATTTTTATCGGAGGAACACTATTTCGATACCGTAATTCTTTACAATAAACCGTTGCGTGCAGATACCAACTTTTGGGAAGAAAAACCCATCATGCCCGAAAAAATGAATGAATTACGAAAAGTAACCGAAACCGATGCCATTGTTTCTCTCGATAAATTAATGCTGCAAACCGAGTGGAGTGACTTATTTATGCAAGAAGGGTATATCTTTGCCACAATGACAGGTAAAATCCATTCTATACTACGAGTTTATATGCCTACATTAGAAGGAAAAATTCCTGCAATACATTTTACCGATAGTTTGCGTTGGGAAGGTTTTGACATACGCGATAACATGGCTTATGCCAATTTAATTATACCTACTCCGGAAGAAGGAATGAAACAACTAGCTGTCTATGCTGCAGAAAAAATGGTAAACGTTTTTGTGCCTCACTGGGAAATACAGAATCGTTGGTACTATACCCTCAACAATAAGTTGATGCGTGATGGTGAAGCTTATGCGAAATCGGCCGACTGGACTAAAGCTATCCTGAAATGGCAAACGTTTTACAACACCGAAAAAAATAAGCTGAAGAAAGCCAAAGCTGCCAGCAATATTGCACTTGCATACGAAATGTTGGGAGAAATGGACAAAGCATTTGAGTGGATAACGTGGTCATTGTATCTATTCGAAGAATCTCTTTCACCGAATTCTCTTGACAGAAAACGAGCTGAATTATACAAAAATGAAATAAAAAGAAGAAGAGACCAAGCCGTCAAACTCAATATGCAAAGAAATAGAATAATCAACGAATAACCTTTTATCAACATTTTCATCAAAAAAATAAGTTATTCGCTCGCGAATTAAAAAAAATATATTACCTTTGTCGAAGAATCTTCAAGGAAAGAATGAAAACATCCTTCTTATGTTTTTCATTAAAATCAATTAAATTCCATATTTTAATTCAAGTTTATATTAATTTATATTTTATTATTACATCGATTTTATGTTGTTAAATTGAGTTCCACTCGAAAAAACAACGCATTACCAAAATAAAACAAATACACATTATTTTTTAATTTATTAAACCCTAAAAAATCAATACAATTTAGATGGCTTATAATATTATTGAGCTTAACGAAAAGCTTATCACAGAAT
>JAAZMQ010000186.1 GCA_012798745.1 Bacteroidales bacterium | reverse complement strand
CCTCAATGGCTTGTGAAGCATATAGTTTTAATTCGGCTTCGGTATTGCTTTTTAATTCTCTTGCTTCTTTTTCGGCCGCTGCAATAATCTCCTGCGCCTTCTTTTTTGCATCTTCCACAATCTGATTACTTAAGGCCTTGGCTTCGGCAATAATTTTTTCGGCTTCTTCTTTCCCTTTTTCTATTCCTTCGGAATAAAGTTTAGAGGTAAGTTCCTGAATTTTATCCATATATACGAGATTTATTTTTAGACAACTATTGATAATGGAAATTGGCTACATTTATAGTTATTGACAAAGGTATAAAACAAAAAAACAAAAGAAGAATAATTCTTCTTAATTTTACCTGATTCAAAACGTAAAGTATAAAAACAATTAAAATGGGGCAAAACAATTATTTATTACAAATACTCTTCGATTTTTCCACTGATTTGCATCAGCGATATTTCGCAAAGTTTGGTACGATACTGTGCATTTACGAGCCGCTGTCCGGCCTCAAGCAAACTATTTTGTGCTTCGCGAAGTTCCAACCCCGAAAGATCACCCAATTTATACCTATCGATAGCAATTTCGTAATTGATCCGGGCATTTTCCAAACTCTCATATTCCAATTTTGTAAGTTCTATGTTGTTTTGATAGGCCATCCACATATTAGCAAAATTGCTTTGCAACGATAATTTTTGTTTTTCGATTATCAATTGACGGTTTTCAATCGCTATCCGGGCATTTTTCTGCTCTCGCTTCCGATTAAACCCGTTAAAAACAGTAAATCCCAATGTCAACCCTACTGCAGGTCCCCAATTTCGTTGCTTTTCAATTGTACCGGCATTATAATCATAATGAGTAAATCCATATTCAGCATTCAGTTTCAGGTACGGATAATTTTGGCTTTGAAGCATTTTAAGATCAAGCTCACTCAATACCTTATCTTTCTGCACAAGCTTCAGCAAGATGTTTTCAGACAACATACCTTCATATAATTTTTCCTTCGACAATCCGGCGTTAAAACGAATAATTGTATCTTCCGTAATAAAGGGTTGTTCAACATCCTCAATGCCCATTAATTCGTTTAATTTAATACGTGACACATTCAGCACTTCATATTGTTGAATGAGCAAAGAACTATCCGCATTAAAATCCACTTTTGCCTGTTGAAGATCAAGTCGCGAAAGCGAGCCAATCTGATAACGAGCTTCTACTATGCGTAAACGTTCTTCCGATAGCCGCACCGCATATTTCAAATTGTTAAGCCGGATATTCTGTTGAACATAATTAAAATATTCTGCCGTGAGATCGGCAATAAAATTTTCTACTTCGAGGCGCGTATTTAATTCGCCAATGGTTTTGAGTTCATTCAGTCTTTTATAATTGGCCTGAACCTTAAATCCCTCAAAAAGCGGCTGAGTTAAATTCACCCCCGCGTCAAGCATCTGCGTAGTGGCTCCACGACTCCTCAACGTCTCTTCATTTTCCCTTGGAAACTGATTGGAATTGCTCTCTCGATAATTATATCCCCCATTCAAACCAATAGTCGGAAGAAAACCCGCATTCCCCAATGTTGCATTGTTATCCGAAATTTGCTCTTCATTGCGCACAATCCTTAAATCGTAATTATTTTCCAATCCTATTTGCAAACACTCCTCCAAATTCATTACTTTTTGTGCTTCCAATATCAAAGGAACGAAGAAAAACAAAACGACCGAAAAATAATGAATCTTACCCATTGTTATGCATCTTTATTTTTTAGTTCTCTGGCTTTTCTGTCGGTTGCCATATAAATATACATGATAGGAATCACCAACAATGTCAACAATGTTGATACCAACATCCCTCCAACTACGGCAACTCCCATAGCGATACGACCGTTGGCTCCTTCCCCACTTGCAAACACCAAAGGGAGCATGCCGAGAATGGTCGAAAAACTTGTCATTAAAATAGGCCGCAAACGTTGTACCGATGCACCTAGAACTGCTTCGAGTTTAGGTATCCCTCCATCCTGGCGCTGATTGGCAAACTCTACAATAAGAATCCCGTTCTTGGCTACCAACCCTATAAGCATGATCATGCCGATTTGACTGAAAATATTCATGGTAACCCCTGTAAAATACATAAAGATTAACGCACCTCCCACTGCCAACGGTACGGTAAGCATAATAATAAGCGGGTCTTTGAAACTTTCAAATTGCGCTGCCAATACCAGAAAAATCAACACAATAGCCAAACCAAAAGCAAAAATCAAACTCGAAGAGCTTTCTTTGAATTCCTTTGACTCACCACTCAATGCAGTACGAAACGTTTCGTCCAGCACTTCTCGAGAAATGCGATCCATTTCGCCTAAGCCTTCTCCCAACGTATAACCCGGTGCCAATGCAGCAGATACAGTGGCCGAACTGAAACGGTTATAACGATACAATTGCGGGGGTGCAACAGCCTCTTCCAGCTTAACCAAATTGTCCATTTGTATCATCTCACCTCTGGCATTTTTGATATAAATGGATCGAAGATCAAGTGGTGTATTACGTTGCTGGCGATTGATCTCTCCTAAAATCTGATACTGTTTCCCGTTCATGTAAAAATAACCCATTCGCTGGCCACTAAGTGCATATTGCAGTGTTTGAGCAATATCACGCGTATTCACACCCAGCAAAGCGGCTTTATCTCTATCCAAATGTATGCGTATTTCAGGCTTTGTGAATTTCAAATTGACATCCGACATCCGAAAAACAGAACTCTGCTCTACTTTTTCCATAAATGGAGGAATAAATTCCCTTAGTTTGTCAATATTTGTTGCTTGTAAAACATATTGAACAGGCATTCCTCCTCGGCGCCCTCCAAAAGTAGATTCTTGTTGTACGAATGCCCTCCCCGCAGTTTCATTTCGAACGGCATCCGACAACGCATCGGCAATCTCCATCTGACTGCGTTCGCGTTCTCTTATATCAGGTAAAATCATATTTATATTCCCCGATGATCCCCACACACGGGTAATATTCGACTCACGTTCGGGAACAACTGAATCGGCAATAAGCGAAATTTTGGAAGTATAATCCCTCACGTATTCAAACGTTGCACCTTCAGGAGCCGTTGTACGTATGGTTACCTGCGAGCGATCTTCCAAAGGTGCTAATTCAGAAGGAATGGATTTTCCTAGTACAACAATAATAATCAAAATGAGCGCTATAAAAGGAAATATCAATTTTTTATGACGAATACAGGCTTGCAATATCTTTTCGTATCCTGCATTGATTTTCTCAAAAAAAGGTTCCGTTATTTCATAGAGTTTATTGTGTCTTTCCTGCTTCTTGAGCATCTTACTCGCAAGCATTGGAGTAAATGTTAGGGCAGCAAAAGCCGAAATGAGTACCGACCCCCCAATAACCAAACTAAACTCCCTAAAAAGCCTGCCGGTCATCCCTTCCATAAACACAATAGGGAAAAAAACAGATACCAACGTAATGGTCGTAGAAATAATGGCAAAAAAGATTTCTTTTGAGCCCTCAATTGCTGCTTGACGGGGATTCATCCCTTGCTCAATTTTTCGATAAATATTTTCGGTCACCACAATGGCATCATCCACCACCAATCCCACTGAAAGAACTACCGCCAACATAGAAAGCACATTAATGGAAAATCCTGCAATAAACATCACGAAAAAAGCGCCTACTAACGACACCGGAATAACTACAGTAGGAATAAGGGTTACACGCCACTCGCGTAAAAAAACAAAAATAATGAACACAACCAACAGAAAAGCAACCACAATGGTATCTTGAACTTCTTTAATGGAAGCACGAACAAACTTGGTACTGTCATATGCCACATCAACCTTCACATCGTCGGGCAAATCTTTTTCCATGGTTTTCAATCGATTATAAACATTATCGGCTATCTCTATATGATTTGATCCCGGCTGAGGAATAATGACAACATTTACCATTGGCACACCATTACGACGAAGAATATTTTTCCTATTCTCGGTATCGATTTCGGCAAAGCCAATATCCTTGAAACGGACAACGCGTTTATCATCTTCCTTAAGAATAAGATCATTAAATTCTTCCGGTGTTTTCATCAAACCCAAAGTGCGAATAGAAAGTTCAATCAGATCACCCTCAATACTTCCCGAAGGCAATTCGATATTCTCTTTATCCAGGGCATTTTTTACTTCAACCGGCGTTACCCCATATGCAGCCATTTTCATGGGATCGAGCCATAAACGCATGGCGTAACGATTTTCCCCCCATATTTCAACACCACTCACATTGGAAATGGTTTGCAGTTGCTCTTTTATGGTAAGCTCCGCTATTTCGCTTATCTCGAGAAGCGAACGCTTAGGACTTTGCACCGTAATCTGCATGATGGGCACAGCATCGGCATCGGCTTTCGAAACTGTAGGAGGGTCAACATCGCGAGGCAGATAGCGTTGCGCACGTGAAACTTTGTCGCGCACATCGTTTGCTGCTGTTTCCAAATCGACACTCAACTCAAACTCAACTGTAATTCGGCAAGATCCCTGACTGCTTCTACTTGTAAGCGATCGGATTCCGGGTATACCGTTGATATTCTGTTCAAGAGGTTCAGTAATTTGGTTTTCGATCACCTCGGCATTGGCTCCCGGATAAGAAACACTTACAGTAATGATAGGATTATCCACATTAGGATACTCGCGTATCGGCAAACTCACGTAGCCAATAATGCCGAAAAGAATAATTACCAATACAAATACCGTTGCAAGTACCGGCCTTTTAATACTTAATTCGGATATATTCATTTTCTAATCAGCCGTATTGGGAATTATTGTTTCGATTTTGACGGGCATATCGTCTCTCAACTGCATCACACCGGTTACCAGCAACGTATCACCCGCCCTCAATCCGTCTACAATCTGCACAGACGAAGCGGTTCGCAATCCTTTGGTAATCGTTACGCGTTTAGCTTTTCCGTTGTCGTAAATGTAAGCAATATCCCGTCCCATCTCTGCAATTGCGGAGATGGCAGGAATAACGATAGCCTGTTCTATTTTGCTCAACTCAATCTCGATGGTTGCCGATTGTCCGGGTTTAATTTTCCTGTCGGTATTTGGATAAAGGGCTCTGGCTTTAAGTGAGAAAGTTTTTTCATCCAACTGAGGTTCAACAGCATATACAGAAGCATTATAGGAATTTAAATCGTTATCTACTTTAAAAACAAGCCGGGTTCCCGGTTTAATTTCGTTTGCCTGACTTTCGTTTACCGAAAATTCCACTTTCAAAGGCGATATTTTTGTCAGTTTTGCCACCACTACCGATGGAGAAGCATAAGCTCCTTCGCTGACAAATCTTAAACCGATAATACCACTAAAAGGCGCTCTCAATTCGGTTTGTGCAATTCTTGCTTTGGTTAGTTCAATATCGGCTTTCAGTGTTTCAAGCTCAGTGATTACAGTTTGATATGTTTCCTGGCTCACGGCATCTTTTTCCAGAAGAGTCCTCTGTCGGTAAACTCGTGCTTCTGCCAATGGCAATTTTGCTTCCAGTTTTTTCAGCTCTGCCCGCAAAGGTTCATCATTTACTTTAGCCAGCAATGTTCCCTTTTGCACATGAGAGCCTTCCTCAAAATAAATATCAGTAATTTTTCCCGATGTCTCAAACGTAAGATTCACTTCTTCATCAGGTAATAAGATCCCTTTTGAACGAAACATATTTTGCAATGTCTGTGGTCGTAAAATGGTAGCATTCACAATTAGCTCCGGTTGTCCCCTATCACCAACACGCCGCACGATATCGGAATTATCCGATTTAAATAAAGTCTTAATCTGTGAGGAAAAAATCATCCCCAATAAGAGTAAAGCGATGAAAATGACAGTGATGATTCTAGTTTTTCTGTTCATCGATGCGAATAATTTTCTAAAAATAGGTATAATCACTTTATTCGCAAAGGCATGTCTTTTACTTTTAAGTTTTTTTTTCTAAAATAATAACAACATACCCTGATTATGAAATGAAATAAAATATGTACTTTTGAAATCAAATCATCAATTTATTAATTTATAATTATGAATCGTTTGACTGTATTTTTTATTGCATCATTAATTATGAGTATGAGTCTCACAACAGACCTTATTGCTCAAGACTGGGCAAACCTAAATCGCTTTCGAGAAGAAAATTTAAAAATCGGGTTGCCAAAAGAGAATGAGGATCGCGTAGTTTTTATGGGAAATTCAATAACAGAAGGTTGGATCAGACAAGTTCCTGAATTTTTTGCGGGTCGTCCTTACATTAACAGAGGAATTAGTGGGCAAACAACGCCCCAAATGCTTATTCGTTTTCGCCAGGATGTTATCAAACTTCAACCCAAAGTAGTCATAATTCTAGCAGGAACCAATGATATTGCAGGAAACACCGGACCCTCCTCCTTAGAAATGATTGAAGATAATTTATATTCGATGACAGAATTAGCTCAATTTCATGGTATACAAGTCGTATTGTGTTCGGTACTCCCGGCTGCCGATTATCCATGGCGTCCGGGATTAAATCCGGCTCCCAAAATAATGGAACTCAACCGTCGTATAAAAGAGTATGCCCAAAATCACAATGCAATTTATTGCGATTATTTCTCAATAATGGCAGACGAAAATAACGGTTTACCGAAAAAGCTTTCGGAAGATGGGGTTCATCCCAATAAAGAAGGTTATGCCCTTATGGCTCCTCTTGTAGAATCTGCTATATCAGAGGCACTAACTCGTGGGAAAGCAACAGCTGAAGCAAAATGTCACTGCACTCATATTTCGAAAGAGGAATAAAAAACTGCCAAAGGCAGAAAAAAAAAGCCTTCGAAGGAAATACAAACATCCTCGAAGGCTTTTTAATACAAGACGGCGGCGACCTACTCTCCCGCATTTAATGCAGTACCATCGGCGCTATCGGGCTTAACTTCTCTGTTCGGAAT
>JAAZMQ010000369.1 GCA_012798745.1 Bacteroidales bacterium | reverse complement strand
AAATGGAATTGCATAGCGACATTGTAGGCATGAAACAAATGTTATAGATAAGGAGAATAGGGAAGAACAAAGAAAAATGTTTGATCTTTGTCAAACCGAAAAGTAAAACAGCTCCAACAATGTTTAAAAAAGCAAGTACTCTGTTTGCAGAAAAGAAACGGTCTGCAATCATGCCTACAATTACAGGAGATATAATGGCTGCAATAGCCGCTGTTCCGTATGCAAGGCCAATCTGAACCCCGGTAAAATGAAGTGTTTTCCCCAAATATGTCCCCATTGTCACATACCACGATCCCTGGATAAAGAATTGAAGGAACATCATTACAGACAATTGGAATTTACGATTAGTGTTGTCCATTATCTTAACAATTTATTTGTTATTTTATGGTGACATTAAATTAATAATATATTAGCAAAGATAAATAATATTTTGATATAAGAATTATGGTATTATGAAAACTTATAAAAATTCAACTATATATAGATTCTGTCTATTAAATTGTTTTTTAAAAAAAGAATTTAATATTCCGATTTATTTTCGATAATAACTCTTGCTCTTTCTATAATTGTGTCGATTTTCTTTTCAGCGTCAGAAGGAAGCATCATGACTTCTACATCGGGATCGATTCCGAATTCAATATGTTCTTTTTCGGCATTAAACATCGGGCAGGCTGAAAACCGCACCGACCATCCGTTCGGTAGTTCCGATGAAAAAGGTAATCCACTTCCTCCACCGGTTCTATCTCCCACAATGGTGGCGTTTGGAGCATATTTCATAATGCTCACAAATTCATTGGTAGCGCTGTAACATCCTCTGTTGGTCAACACCACCACCGGTTTTTGATATCGGATTCCTTTATAGCTCTCGATATATTTTGGATATAATGGAGAGAAATCATTATGTCCTGGTCCTATTTTATGGGAAATATATCCGATAAGTGTTTTTTCGTTAAAGAAACGACTGGCGATCCGTTCCACATTTACCAGACTACCACCGCCGTTATCACGCACATCAATAATCATTCCTTTACAAATAGCCATTCGGCTTAAAATTTCCGAAAGACCTGAATTGCTGACATCATTAGAGAAACTGCCGTAGTACACATAACCAATATTATCTTCAAAAATCTTGTACTTCATTCCACTTGTGATAAGATAGTCTGTGCCGAAATATTCTTTTTGAATGGTGGGATCAAAATTTGCGGGAAAGTCTTCTTGCCATTTCCAATAACGCGACATGTCGTGAGAGGCAATCAGATTGACGTGACCGTCCTTCAGTTCTTCCAACATTTTCCCCAACAGTTTGAATAACGATTCGCTGCTCATGGTATTTGTAACTCTGGGACTATAGACATGGTATACAGAATCCCAGTCGATATTTTTATAGGAGAAGAAGCAATAATGCCGATCCATAATTCTCCAAAGAGCCTCAAAATTCCCTCTTGGTGTGTTATCAAAATCCATAACCTGCATTTCGCAACCTGAAAAAAGATAAATGGTTGCGATTATGAAAAGATAAGAAGCATGAGATCGTATTGTTTTCATTACAATAATTGCCACATTGTTGGTTCGTTTTTAGGTCATCATGTAATTCCGCATAACAGGAAAATTTTCAGCAACATTTTTCGCCCCAAGGAATTTTACCAATTCTGCGGCGGTGTCTGCCTTCTTCAAAAGGTGTGTTTAGAAAAACCTCAAGAATTTCAGTTATTTCTTTTTCTGACAAAAAACGACCGGGAAGCGAAAGGATATTTGCATCGTTATGTGCACGAGCATAATAAGCTATTTCTTTATTCCAGCATAATGCGCCGCGAATACCCTGATGTTTGTTTACCGTCATATTGATTCCGTTTCCTGTTCCACAAATGGCTATGCCCGGATAACACTCCCCTTTTTCAACCGCTTCTGCCAGGGGATGACCATAGTCGGCATAGTCTGCACTTTCGGCGGAGTATGTTCCAAAATCTTTGTATGGAATGCCTCTTTCCGTTAGGAATTTTATAACATATTGTTTAGCGGCGAAACCCGCATGGTCAGAAGCTATGCCTACGGGTTTCTCGCTATTATTGACTAACGACATATTCGTATTGTATTTATTCCCAAATGGGCTTTTTATTTGTTTAATAATTTTTTCACTTGCTCATAAACGTTTTGAGCGGTGTAACCCAGTTTTTCGTCGAGTACTTTATAGGGAGCCGAAAAACCGAAAGAATTCATCCCCCATACGATTCCATCTGCACCAACAAGCCCTTCCAGTGTTACGGATAAACCGGCTGTTAATCCAAATTTCTTTTTACCTTTTGGTAAAACGGATTCTTGATATTCGATGCTTTGCTTCCTGAATAATCCTTCGGAAGGAACAGATACGATACGTAATTTTATGCCCTCTTTGCGCAATAATTCTGCACCTTCAACCAGTGTTGAAACTTCGGAGCCGGAAGCTAGTAGTATTGCATCGTAGTTGAGATCATCTTCAACAATATAAGCACCTTTTTCGGTCTGTAAGGCTTCCTGATAGCGGGATGTTTTTGCCGGAAGGTCTTTAATATTTTGCCGTGAAAATATTAAGCCGGTGGGTGTTTTGGCATTTTCTATTGCCATTTTCCATGCAACAGTGGTTTCGTTCGCATCGGCAGGGCGAAGGACTAACATAGAATTTTGTCCACTGTGATTTTGCAATTTTTCCATCAAACGGATTTGGGCTTCTTGCTCAACCGGTTGATGGGTTGGTCCATCTTCCCCTACACGAAATGCATCGTGAGTCCAGATGAAAATAACCGGTTTTTCCATTAATGCAGCAATGCGAATAGCCGGTTTCATGTAATCGGAGAACACGAAAAATGTTCCACAAGCAGGAATTACACCACCGTGCAAACTCATTCCGATACACAGGCAAGCCATTGTGAATTCTGCTACACCTACTTGTAGAAACGCTCCTGTAAAGTCGCCTTTTGCAAAAGGGCGGGTGTGTTTTAAAAATCCATCTGTTTTATCGGAATTTGAAAGATCGGCCGAGGCTACTATCATATTTTCCACTTTTTTGGCAAGGGTTTCCAATACGGTTGCCGAAGCAGCACGTGTGGCAATATTTGGTTTTTGTTGAATACTACTCCAATCAATATCGGGCAGTTCACGGGAAAACCATTTTTCTTTTTTTATGGCCAATTCCGGATTTGCTTTTGCCCATTTGTTGTACCGTGCTTTTTTCCCGGCAACAATTTCTTTTAATTCCCCCCTTCTTTTTCGGTATAATTCAGCAACTTCGGGGAAAATTTTAAAAGGATCATTCGGATCGCCACCAAGATTTTTTATTGTTTTTTCAAAATCTGCTCCTGCTGCGCTCAAGGGTTGTCCGTGAGTAGAAATCTGTCCTTCAAATGATGAACCATCGGGTGCCACGGCCCCTTTTCCCATAATTGTTTTGCCGATAATGAGGGTAGGTCGTTCCTTTTCTGCTTTAGCTTCTTTCAGTGCGTTGCGAATTTCTTCCACATCATTTCCATTAATGGTAATTACTTTCCAGTTCCAAGCTTCGTATTTTTTTGCCACGTTTTCGCTGGTAACGACAGATGTCTTTGTGGAAAGCTGTACATCATTGGAATCATAGAACATAATAAAATTATCTAATCCCAGATGTCCTGCAATACGTCCAACACCCTGTGAAATTTCTTCTTGGATACCTCCGTCTGAAATATATGCATAAATGGTTTGATCCATGATATCTCCTAAACGGGCTTTCAAAAATTTGGCAGCAATCGCTGCACCGGCAGCAAAAGCATGTCCTTGTCCGAGCGGTCCGGATGTATTTTCGATCCCCCTTTGTACATCAATTTCGGGATGTCCGGGGCAGGGGCTTCCCCATTGACGGAATTGTTTTAATTCATCTAATGAAAATTTTCCGCTAAGACACAATACCGAGTAGAGCATCGGGGACATGTGACCGGGATCAAGAAAGAAGCGGTCGCGCGATTCCCAGGTAGGGTTTTCGGGGTCGTATTCCAGAAATTCGCTGAATAATACGTTTATAAAATCTGCACCACCCATTGCACCGCCGGGATGTCCTGATTTGGCCTTTTCGACCATTGAAGCAGAAAGAATGCGGATGTTATCCGCCGCTTTGTTCATTAATGAATTGTCGTTCATAAGATTAAATTTTTGTTGATTTTTTAGTTTTTAGTTTTTAGTTTTGCAAAAATTGTGGCACTCCAAGAAATACTTCTATTATGGCAAAGATATATTTTTTTCGGGAACATGCCATTTAAAATGGATATTGTTTTTTAAATTTGCTAATTTATGATTAATATGACACTGAGTAAAAATAAAATAAAATATATTCAATCGTTAAAAGATAAAAAACGTCGCATGGAATACGGTACTTTTGTTGCCGAAGGAAAAAAGATAGTCTCCGATTTGTTGGTTTCGTGTCAATGCCAATTTATTGCAGTTTTACCTGAAATGTTGAATGAGTTTGCGTATTTAAATGATAGAGGTATCGAAATAATTACCGCTTCGGAAGAAGAGTTGAAAAAAGCCTCATTCCTAAAAACGGCGCCACCTGTTATCGGCGTGTTTTATCAGCCCAAGAATGATTTTTCTGTTGTTGATCTCAAAAATAACATCCATTTAGTATTGGATGGCATTCAGGATCCGGGGAATATGGGAACAATTGTTCGCATAGCCGATTGGTTTGGTATCGAGAATATTTTTTGTTCACCCGATACAGTGGATATTTACCTCCCAAAAACAGTTCAGTCTACAATGGGAGCCATTGCACGAGTAAAAGTGCACTATATTGATTTGAACATTTTTTTGAAGAATAATTCCGATTTGCTTATTTATGGTACTTTTTTGGATGGAGAGGACATTTACAAGACAAACCTTTCCGAGAATGGTTTGATTGTGATGGGTAATGAAGGAAGCGGAATTCGCTCTTATGTTGAAAAATGGGTTAACCGTCGATTATTCATTCCGAATTATCCGGCTTTACGCACAACATCAGAATCGTTAAATGTAGCAGCTGCCACAGCAATCGTTTGTTCAGAGTTTCGAAGAAGGGAATAAAAAAAATCACGTATCGTCAAAAATACGTGATTACCTAAAACAAATCATGAAAGAATGAAAAAACTGTTCCCAATCAATTCAATATGGGGTGGAAGATGGGATTCGAACCCACGACTTACGGAACCACAATCCGTCGCTCTAACCAACTGAGCTACAACCACCATTTAAATTTGCGCCTGCAAAGATAATAATTTTCTTCAAATAAATAAAAAAATCAATCGTTTTTTCTATTTATTTGCGATTTTGGTTCTTATTATACGGAAAAATACTATATTTGAAGTCTTATCATTTAAAATTATTAAAAGGAATTTATTGTGGAAAATCGAGTTAAACTTTCTGTATTGGGTATTTCGTTTAGCCAAGTGCAAGCTGGAGCATATGCACTTATTCTTGCCGAAGAAAACGGCATGAGGCGATTGCCGATTGTCATAGGTACTCCCGAGGCGCAATCTATCGCTCTCGTAATAGAAAATATAACTCCTCCGCGACCATTATCTCACGATCTTATCCATTCCATTTTTAAAGCGCTTAATATCGAATTGGCAGAAGTATTTATTCATAAATTTGAAAATGGTGCTTTTTATTCGGAGTTGTTATTGCGGCAATACGGTAAAGAATATCGAATTGATTCGCGAACTTCCGATGCGGTAGCTATTGCTATGCGTACACGTTCACCTATTTATACCACAGAAGAGATTATGAAAAACATGGCGATTGTTTTTGATGAAGGGATATCGGCTTTCTCCGGAGAGCAATCTTCCGAAAGCGAAGAGGATAAAGTTCCGGACGATCTTTCACACCTTCGTATTGATGCGTTGAAGAATCGACTTGAAGAAGCCGTCAAGGAAGAAAATTACGAATTGGCTTCGCGTCTTCGGGACGAAATCAAACGGCGGGAAAACAAATCGTAATTTCATCGGTACATGTCTGATGCACTTTTTTATAGCCCCGGTGTCAGAGAGAATCCTCAACTTTCTGAGCAGGAATCGCATCATTGTATTAAAGTGTTGCGGATGAGAGAAGGCGATAGGTTAACTATAACCGACGGGAGAGGATATTTCTACGATTGTATTCTTACAAAGGCTCACCCCAAACATTGTGTAGTAGGAATCGAGAAAGAGATTTTTCGTGGTAAAAGTTGGGGTTTTTACCTCCATATTGCTTTTGCTCCTACTAAAAACATGGAGCGAAATGAGTGGTTTGTCGAAAAAGCAACAGAAATTGGTATAGACGAAATAACTCCCTTACTTTGTCGGTTTTCCGAACGGAAAGAAATTAAATCGGAACGACTGAGAAAGATTGCGGTTTCGGCTATGAAGCAATCTCGGCAGGCAGTTTTGCCCTCTTTAAATGAAATGATTCCTTTTCAAGAGTTGATTTCGATGCCTTTTGCAGGCAGAAAATTTATAGCCCATTGTTATTCATCGATGGAAAAGAAACCGTTGACCCAAATATATAGAAAAGGTGAAGAGGCTTTATTATTAATAGGTCCTGAGGGTGATTTTAGTGAAGAAGAAGTGCAAGAAGCCATGAAAAAGGGTTTTGAGTTGGTTAGTCTCGGTGAAAACCGTTTACGAACAGAAACGGCATGTTTGGTAGCCTGCCATATGGTGCATGTGTTGAATCAATCGTAATAATGACAAAAGAAGAACGCTTTAAAAATGTGTTGCAATGGTTTGCAGCAAATGCACAATCTGCAACAACGGAACTGCATTACGATAATCCTTTTCAATTGCTAATAGCGGTAATTTTATCGGCTCAGTGTACCGACAAACGAGTGAATATGATTACGCCCTCTTTATTTAAAGCATACCCTACACCTGAGGTTTTGGCTGCGGCTTCGCCTGAAGAAGTATATGAATACATCAAATCGTGTTCCTATCCAAACAACAAGGCGAAAAATCTGGTAAAAATGGCACAAAAACTGGTGAATGATTTCGGAGGGGAAGTGCCTTCGGATATCGATTCGTTATTAACGTTGCCGGGCGTAGGGAGAAAGACGGCAAATGTAATGCTTGCTGTTGCGTTTGATGTACCTGCTATGCCTGTGGATACACATGTTTTCAGGGTATCGAATCGTCTGGGATTGACAGACAATGCTAAAACTCCGTTGGAAGTAGAAAAAGAGCTGGTGAAATATATTCCGGAAGAGTTGTTATCGAAAGCACATCATTGGCTGATTCTTCATGGGCGATATGTATGTACGGCACGAAAACCAAAATGTGAGGAATGCGGGCTTCGAGAATATTGTAAGTACTATGAGTACAAAGTAAAGGGTAATTTAACTCAACTTTGAAAAAGAGTTTTGTTCCCCATTAAATAAATTATCAACCGGGTTACGATGCGAGAAAAAATTTTTGATTGAAAATGCATTTACAGATCTTGACTTAACGAGTCGGGCCTTGAAGCATATAGTCGCGTAGATTGTTGCAAACTATCCAATTGCCGCAGTACATTGTCTCGAACCACCAGAAAACTATCTCTCAATTCGGGCTTTACAGGTAAAGTAGGTGGTGACTCCATGGTGAGTGGATTAATGGGCTGATTGTTTTTGTATACACGGAAATCGAGATGAGGCCCGGTAGACAAGCCGGTTGATCCCACGTAAGCGATGATATCTCCTTGTTTCACGATACTTCCTTTTTTGATTCCTTTGGCAAACCGACTCAGATGCATATAGGTTGTAGTATACACACTGTTATGTTTCACCTTCAGATAGTTTCCTCCTCCGTTTTGTTGATATCCTTTTTCAATCACTACACCATCGCCAATTGTTTTTACCGGTGTACCTACAGGTGCAGCATAATCTACACCATGGTGTGCCCGGTATCGTTTCAGGATAGGGTGATAACGGGAATTGGTAAACCTGGAGGTGATGCGGAAGAAGTCGAGAGGCGATTTCAGAAATTCCTTTCTCAGACTATTGCCTTCTTCGTCGAAATATTCTATAACTGAATCTTGTTCAAAAGGAATTGCACAGTATGTTTTGCCCTGATGCATAAAAACCGCACCTTCTATCGAAACTATGTCCACAAAGGTAGTATCATCGATATAGGCTTCATCATACATCAAACAAAATGAATCTCCCTTTTTAATGTCAAAAAAATCGATTTGCCAGGCATAGAGATCGGATAGTTTAAGCGCAAGCTGTGGTTGTGCTTCGGTATCGATGATCGCATTCCATAACGAAGAGGTAATTGTCCCCTCGGCATATTTGCGTTGCAGGGTGATAGGTTTCTCACCTTCATATGCTTTAATGTTGTCTGAAGAGAGATCTACTACCACATATTCGGTTTTTGATTTTTCAAAAACAAGATACTCAATGTTTGAAATGGAATCTTGTGTTGTGATGGCCGCATAGGTATTCCCGATTTGTAGTTT
>JAAZMQ010000020.1 GCA_012798745.1 Bacteroidales bacterium | reverse complement strand
TTTCCATAAAAACGCTCGATGCCTTGGAATAAATATAAGATTGTGGCGAATTTACCTGAAAAATATTGCTGTTATTCAGCACTTCGGTATTTTTCGACGAAAAGGGAATTACATATTTTATATTATGAGACTTCGAAAAATCGGATAAAATTTTAATTTGTTCATCGGAAACACCTCCAATAATCAAATTCAACGACTCCATTTCCATAGTTCCAAGCAAACTTTTCAGTTTTTTGGTATCGTTCCCTTTGCCAATTTCGAATACATACAATTCAATATTCGCACCTTGATCTTTTAGTTTATTTACAGCTAAAAGCACCCCTTCATAATATTCTTGCAGACGAAAATGCATTTTATCGGTTTCATCTAAAAATGGCAGCAACAAACCCACTTTAATCACATCCACTTTCATCGGATATTTATTTGGACGAAGCAGGAGATTGGTTTTTATTTCCTCTGCTAATTGACTCCCTTTATTGGGGCGACTTGCAGTTACAGGAATTATCAATTCCATATCAACTTTCAAGCTATTGGAAGACAACGAATTGACACGTTGTATTTCTTCGGCAGAAACTCCATATTGGCGGGCAATGCCGTAAAGTGTTTCTCCCTTTTTAACTTTATGAATTACCTGTTGAGTTTGACGATCAGAATAATAAGTATACGATTCATTTGATGCCGGCAAAGGAATACGAATGGTTTTGCCAATTTGAAACGTTTCTTCCGATAAACCCGGATTAGCTGCAACAATGTCTTCAGGTCTGAGTGAATAGATACGAGCCACCGAATACAATGTTTCTTTGGGCTTAATCGTATGATAACGGTAACTCTCTTCTTGTTCTTTTTCAGTAACCTTCGGCTGCGGAATAATAAGAACTTGCCCCACCTTTATTACTTCTCGTGCTGTTGGATTATAACGGTAAATTTCTTCAACAGTAGTATGATACATTTGTGCAAGGGAATATACTGTTTCGCCTGGCGAAACAATATGTTTAAAAGTATTCGACTCATCAAAAGACGTTATTCGAGACTGATCAGAAATTGACGATTGAGATTGGAAAATAATGCTATCTTTTAAAGCAGGCACTTGCTCAGCATCTTTTACGGGAATATACAAAACCTGACCACTTTTCACCCCTTTTTCGATTGAGGGATTATGTTTCAGAATCTCATCAGTAGTAACGGAAAATGTACGGGAAATTGAATATAAACCCTCACCGGGTTTCACATAATAAACATAAAATATTTTACCATTCAACGCTATTTTTTCGTACGGAAACTCTTGCGCATGAACAGCAAAAAATTCAAGGAAAAAAATTATCGCGATTAATTTACATAAAGAAATGTGACGCATTTATAGTTGTTTTTGATATCGCTTTTTTCAATTTATTGCAAAAATAGGAATAAAAGTGAGCACATCAGTTTAATCAACAAATTATCTGCTTGATTTTAAACTTTGAGGACGTAAATGCATAATTTTTAATATTCCCTGTCTCTTTCCGGAGACAATCTTCTTTCATTATCCCGATATCGCCGATACTCACGTAAAAATTCTTCTGATTTCCCTTTCTTGTCATATTTTTGGATGATTTCTTGTGCTTTACTAAATGTTTTCTCGGCCTCTTTCAATTTCAACTCGTGCGTTTGCCGAATAGATTCGTTAGTAAGTTTTGCTGCTTTTCGTGCATCTTTTTTCATCGAGCTACACGATATACATATACAAAAAACACATACAAAAAGTACATATGTAAGAGGGGATATTCGAATATTCATTCTGATTTTCCTCAATTGAAATTATTTTTAAAACGGGAGATCTTCTTTATCTTCATTTACCAAATCGTCAATATTAGGAACAGTAGAGGTGGTTTCCTTCACCGAAGTCATATTTCTTTTGTTCATTTTTGAAGGAAATTCACGATAAGTCGTTCTCTCCACCGGATCTCGAAAAAGTGCATATTCTCCATCAAAATTCATCCTGGCAATACCGGTAGGACCATTTCGATGTTTGGCCAAAATAATTTCTGCAACACCAATGAGTGAATTTCCATTTTCATCTTCAGTAATTTTATAATATTCGGGACGATGAATAAAACAAACAATATCGGCATCCTGCTCAATAGCACCTGATTCACGAAGATCTGCCAATTGGGGACGTTTTCCCTCATTACCTTGACGGCTTTCAAGACTTCGGTTCAACTGCGATAACGCAATTACCGGAATATTCAATTCTTTAGCCAAACTTTTTAACGAACGTGAAATAGTACTTACTTCTTGTTCACGGCTTCCGAAAGTCATACCACTGGCATTCATTAATTGGAGATAGTCAATAATGATAGCTTTCACTCCATGTTCCCGTACCAACCGACGAGCTTTAGTTCTCAGCTCAAATATGGATAAACTAGGTGTATCATCAATAAAAATAGGTGCATTATATAAATGTTTAATATTTTTATCGAGCAACATCCATTCCTCATCCGTAAGGCGACCACTTTTAATGTTTTCACCACGAATTTGGCACACATTTATAATTAATCTGTTTACTAATTGCACATTAGACATCTCTAACGAAAAAATCCCTACAGGATATCCGTAATCCAATGCCATATTTTTGGCCATGGACAAAACAAACGCTGTTTTCCCCATGGCCGGACGTGCAGCTATAATGATAAGATCAGAATTTTGCCAACCCGACGTCATCTTATCCAATTCTTTAAAACCGGTACGCAACCCGCTGAGACCATCCTTACGATTTGCAGCGACCTGAAGATTATCCAAGGCTTCTTTAATGATAGGATTAATCTGGACGACATCCTTCTTCATATTACGCTGCGAAATTTCAAACAAACGGCCTTCGGTCTCCTGCATCAAATCATCCACATCAACAGTTTCATCAAAAGCCTGCTGAACAATTTCGGAAGAAAAAGAAATAAGCTGCCGTGCTAAATATTTTTGTGCAATGATACGAGCGTGATATTCGATATGCGCAGCCGACGCTACTTTTTCAGTCAATTCCGCTATATACACCGCTCCCCCAACTGAATCCAATTCACCACGTCTTTTCAGTTCTTCAACCACTGTAAGTACGTCAATGGGTTTCTGTTGAACGGCTAAGTTCTGAATAGCCCCAAAAATCATCTGATGAGAAGGATCATAAAAACTTTCGGGTTTAAGTATGTCACTAATAATAAAATAAGCATCTTTTTCGAGCATCAATGCGCCTAAAACCGCCTCCTCCAATTCTTTTGCCTGAGGTGGCAATTTGCCGATATCCGGGATCAGAACGGGCTTTTCTACTACTTTCACTTTCTGTTGACGGTTCTGTTTTTCCATTTTTTTACTGATTTTTACCTGCTTATTCAATTTTATCAATGCCAAACTTATTTACAAAGATGCAAAAAAAATTGTGTAAAAAATAATGAGAACTTTGAATTTTTCTTATATTTTTATCACAGCAAAAATAATCAAAGAATTAAAGTATTTTCTCGGCTTGAGAAAGCGAATCAAGCTTTCCAACATCAATTAATTGTAAGTTCGAAGGGACATATCCACACAACTTCTCTCGATTACAAATAGAAAGATAGAAATCTATAATTGAAAATTTCTCCGGAAAATTGTTCATAAAATTAAAAACAACAGGATCTAAAACATGAATGCCGGAAAAAGCCAATGCAGTATATTGTACCGGGTCAAAATCGGTAACAGGTGATCGTTTTTCTCCTGTTTTGGTGTTTATCCAACCTTTAAGCAACTTATTTTCATCAAATAGTAAATTACGGAATGTCTTACGTGGACTAACCACTAAAGTCGCTAAATAAGCATGTTTTTTATGAAATTCATACAATTCATTCAAATTTACATTCGACAAAATATCCACATTGTGAATAAGAAAAGGCATCCCGTCGTCAAAAAACCATGCGGCTTTTTTTAATGCACCACCCGTATCGAGAAGTCTCTCCCGTTCATCGGAAAATTCGATTCGAATGCCGAAATAATTTTCCGACCGAACGAAATCGATGATTTGCTGCCCAAAATGGTGGATATTGATGATAATTTCATCAAAACCTGCAGCTTTCAATTTCTCAATCACATGCTCGAGCAAAGGTTTGTTCTTTACCAAAATCAATGCCTTAGGCATTGTATCGGTTAACGGTCTCAACCGTGTACCTAAACCCGCAGCAAAAATCATCGCTTTCATGATATAAAAAAATTAAGCCACGATTAAAAAATCAGTTTCGACTTTTAAATTCTTGTTCCAAATTCTGTTCCCGATGAATTAGCACAACTTTTACCCCAAATTTCCTGGAAATATGTTCAGCAACGTGTTGTGCCGCATAAACCGAACGATGCTGGCCACCTGTACACCCAAAAGCAATCATCAGATTAGTAAAGCTCCGATCCATATATCGTTTGACATGATTATCCACTAAAGGATAAATAGTATTAAGAAATTCAACTATTTCTCCATCTTCTTCCAGAAATTGAATCACCGGTTCATCTAAGCCATTAAAATTGTTATACCGTTCAAATTTTCCGGGATTATTAATAGCCCTACAATCAAACACGTATCCGCCACCATTACCCGAAGGATCGTCCGGAATTCCTTTTTTATAAGCAAAACTTACCACCCGCACTTCCAATTCGCGCTTTTTAGCATCGGTAAACTGCTTGAGTTCCGTCATCTCTTTTAACACTTCTGCAAGATAAGGATATTCATCGAATCCATCTCTCAATAATTCTCGCAAATTATTCAACGCAAAAGGAATACTCTGGATAAAATGGGGTTTCTTTTCAAAATATCCTCGAAATCCGTAAGCACCTAATACCTGTAGCGTGCGGAAAAGAACAAATTGACGCAATCGTTCCAAAAACTTCGACACATCAACATCTATATATTTTTTCAACGAATCAAGGTATGTCAAAATTAATTCGTCGCGCAAGTCGGGCGGAAAATTAGCCTTTGCCTGCCAAAGAAACGAGGCCACATCGTAATACACAGGGCCCTTCCTCCCTCCCTGAAAATCAATAAAATAAGGATTTCCGTTCACCAACATCACATTGCGCGACTGAAAATCTCGATACATAAACGTATCACTTTTGTCTTCCAATAAAGACTCGGTAAACTTTTCGAAATCGTCCTCCAACAAATCTTCTCGAAAATCCATGCCGGTCGTTTTCAGAAAATTATATTTAAAATAATTTAAATCCCAGTTTATTGAACGACGATTGAATTCCGGCAAAGGATAACACACATCAAAATCGAGGCCTTGTGCTCCTTTCACCTGAAAATCGGCTAACAATGCAATGGTTTTATGCAACAACTCTTTTTCATCATGACTAAAAACGCCCGTAGAACGACCTGCTTTTATTACATCAAACAAAATCACATCTCCCAAATCCTCCTGAAGGTAAAACATCTCATCATTGGAAACCGCAACCACTTGCGGAACATTTAGATGCTGTCTGTGAAAATGTCCGGCCAGTTCAATAAAAGCACGATTTTCTCCTCGGGACTCTCCCGCAACCCCAATCAGAGAAAAATTATCTTTTCTTAGACGAAAATATCTCCGGTTTGAACCCGACGATGGAATAAGCTCAATTTCAGGATTCGATTTTCCGGTATAATTTTTAAATAAGGAGAAAAGTTGTTGCATGAAAAAATCGATTTACCTAGTTTTCCAATTGCTCTAACCATATCTTTACCTCTGCATCGCTCGGCATGCGCCAATCGCTACGAGGCGACAAATTAACAGAGCCGACTTTAGGACCATCCGGCAAGCAGGAACGTTTAAATTGCTGAGAAAAAAAACGCTTGTAAAATACCTTTAACCATTTTACAATCTCTTCCGTGGAATATTTATTTTTAAAAGCTTGACCGGCAAGAAAAACAATTCGTTTGGGATCGTCTCCATAACGAAACATGCGATAGAGAAAAAAATCATGCAATTCGTACGGACCTACCACATCCTCGGTTTTTTGGATGATTTCGCCTTTTTCATCGGCCGGCAACAATTCGGGACTGAATGGTGTTGCAAGAATATTGTTCAAAATCTCTCTGATGGATCCTTCCATTTGGGTTTCAGCTATCCAACGTACAAGAGATTTCACTAATGTTTTTGGAACACCGGCATTTATACTGTACATCGACATGTGATCACCATTGTAGGTAGTCCATCCTAATGCCAGTTCCGATAACGTGCTCGTACCCACAACCAATCCGCCAATCATGTTGGCATAATCCATAAGAATCTGCGTACGTTCGCGCGCCTGAGCATTTTCGAAAGTAACGCTATGATCCTTCTCATCAAATTCAATATCCTTAAAGTGCTGTTTTACTGAATCCACAATAGGAATCTCTTTTAGCGTTGCCCCGACTGATTGTATGAGCATAACAGCATTTTTATACGTTCTTTCTGTTGTGCCAAAACCTGCCATCGTAATACCGTATATATTCTCGCGAGGAATGCCAAGAATATCAAATGACTTCGTTGCCACAAGAAAGGCAAGCGTGGAATCCAATCCTCCGGACACTCCAATAACAACTTTTCTGATGCCGGTATGCTGCAACCTCTTTATTAACCCATGCACCTGAATGTTAAATACCTCACTCAAATTTTCGTTTTCAAAAGATTTAGACGGAATAAACGGATGAGGATTAATTTCTCGGTACATAAATGGAACGGAAATCGGACCAACATGACAAATAATCTCATTACAAGATTTTTCTTTTTGTATGAAGTAGTTAGAATTTTTTATCCGATCATTACGCAAGGCATCAATATCAATATCTGCAACAATCATCTCATTTTCAAGCGAAAATCGTTTACCTTCTGCAAGCATCGTAGCATTTTCAGCAATAAAACAAGCACCTGAAAAAACCAAATCTGTGGTCGATTCTCCGTTTCCGGCTGACGAATACACATATGCCGACAAACAACGTCCCGATTGTTGCAAGATCAGTGATTTAAGATAATTATTCTTTCCAACCAATTCGTTACTCGCCGAAAGATTAAAAATAATATCGGCCCCCTGCATAGCAAGATGAGAAGAAGGAGGTATGGGCATCCAAAGGTCTTTACAGATTTCGACACCGAAATTCCCGAAAGGTGTTTGAAAAATCGTTCCTCCCGGTGCGATAGGTATATTTTCACCATTAATTTCCACAATAAAATCGGTCAACATTTCTCCACTTACAAACCATCTTTCCCCATAAAACCTATCACTGTTCGAAATAAATATCTTGGGAACAAAACCCAAAACACCTTCGTCCGAAATCACAGCAGCTACGTTGTAAAGACTATTTTTCACTTGTAACGGCAATCCCACAATCACAATTATTGAAGATTTATCCCGCATAAAATCGGTAAGATTCATCAGCGAAGAAATAGCTTTTTTCTGCAAAGTTGTCTGAAAAAAAAGATCAGCACAAGTAGATGAGGTAATACAAAGTTCAGGAAAACAGAGAATTTGCACATGATCTCTGATTGCTTCATTGATCATCGATTTTATCTCTGAAACATTGTAGTCACAATCCGCAACCTTTACTTTTGGCGATGCGGCAGCTACTCTTATAAATCCAAACCGATTAATATCCATAGCAAAAAGATTTGTAAAGTTGTTATCACAAAGATAAGAAATTGTCACAGTACAACGTAAGATAATTGCGACATCATTCGATCCTAATTTGATTTTATATTCTATTTACTTCATTATAGATCGATTGAGTGATTGAGAAGATATCAGAAAGTTTTTCTTTGAGTGTGATCATTGAATCCAATACAAGATCGGCACCCGCTTCTTTTAATACGGAATCGGGTAAAGGACCGGTATCTACAGCAATCACAAAAATACCCGCTTTATGGGCAGACTCAATGCCGAGAGGTGCATTTTCAATTACAATGGCCTGATTCGGTTGCAAATTGCCGCCCTTTTTTAATCCAATAAGAAAAGGTTCGGGATGAGGTTTGCCAAATTTTACATCGAAAGCCGTAACCATGGTATCGGGAGTAAAAATACCGGGAAAATCTTCATCTAGTTTACCCAGCAACGACGGTTGACCTGAACCGGTTACTAAAACCGGCAACAATCCATATGATTTAACCATCTCCAATACTTCTCGAGCACCCGGCATAATTTTTCCTGAGTTATATTGTGAAAAAAGTTCGGTTTTACGACTGTATACTTTTTCTATTTCCTCATCAGTAGCATCGCGCCCCAATTCTCTTTGAAAAATAATATTTATGGTAAATTTTCCCGGTCGCCCTTCGTGCAAATAAAATTCTTCGGGTTTTGTCGTTTTAAATCCAAATTCTTCCATGGTTTGTTGCCACGAACAAGCATGATTCGGCATGGAATCATATAATACGCCATCCATATCAAAAAGAACAGCACGAAGATCAAAATTCGGATAACGATGAGTTTGAAGATATTTTTTGAATTGTTTTACCATTAAACAATATGCGATTAAAAATTGAAAATTGAATTAATAACTAAAGTAGAGGGAAACCATGTTTTTCCCCCTTAATAAATCCTTTCACACTTATAAAAAATGCAGTACGATGTATCTGAAATTCCCTACCCTTTATAGAAGGTAGACAATTTTTGTTTTATAGCCTTGGTTTCCTCTTCATAGCCGGGTTTTTCGAGCAAAGCAAACATGTTTCTTTTGTATGCCTCAACTCCCGGTTGGTTAAACGGATTCACACCCAAAATATAACCACTTATTCCGCAAGCTTTTTCGAAAAAGTAAATAAGTTTGCCAATGGATTCCTCATCCAATTTTGGAATTTCAATAAGAATGTTTGGCACACCTCCATCAACATGTGCTATGCGTGTACCGAGTTCAGCCATTTTATTCACTTCATCCACACGCTTTCCTGCAAGATAATTAAGTCCATCAAGATTTTGGTTATCGTAAGGAATTTCAACATTGTAGTTCGGCTCCTTTATGGATATAACTGTCTCAAAAATGGTACGTTCACCTTCTTGTATCCACTGTCCCATAGAATGAAGATCGGTTGTAAAATCAACAGCCGCCGGAAAAATTCCCTTATTTTCTTTTC
>JAAZMQ010000185.1 GCA_012798745.1 Bacteroidales bacterium | reverse complement strand
TCCAAGCACTGTACCGGAAAGAAGGGCTCGACCCCATTCGCCAACAACTCAAACTGCTCGACCCTGTTTTTTACAGACAAGTGGATCTGAAAAACCCCAAACGAGTAATCCATGCATTGGAAGTTTGCCTCATGACAGGCAAACCCTACTCTTCCCTGCGCACACATCCTCGTAAAAAACGACCTTTTCGTATCGTAAAAATCGGTCTCACGCGCGAACGTCACCAATTATATGATCTGATTAATGCGCGCGTCGACGAGATGATCAGCGAGGGGCTCATCGAAGAGGCGCAACGCCTTTATCCTTTCCGCCACCTGAATGCATTAAATACAGTAGGCTATAAAGAACTCTTCGATTACTTCGACGGAAAATATGATCTAAATACAGCCATCGACAAAATAAAGCAACACTCGCGCAACTACGCACGCAAGCAACTCAGTTGGTTTAAAAGAGATAAAGAGATTCACTGGATTAATCTATCGGACAAAAAAATCGACGTAGAAGCGGAGATAATGAAACAACTTTCGCTTCTTTAGTCCAAAAATCGTTATCTTTGCTCCTAAATTAACAATAAATATAATCTTACATATATGGCTCTCAGGCAAGAACAACAACTTAAGCAGGTACAAAAACTTTCTCCTCTGCAAATGCAGGTAATCAAACTAGTAGAACTCAACTCTGTTGAACTGGAAGACCGCATCAAACAAGAAGTGGAAGATAATCCGGCATTGGAGACAGTTGATCATGCCGAAACAGATGCCAACGACGAATACGACTTTCAAAACAATGGCAACGATAAAGAAGAAGATTCACTTTCACAAGAAGATATCTTACTAGGAGATTATTTTTCGGAAGACGATGTACCCGATTATCATACCGGTTATTCGTCATCGGGCGAATCACGTCAAAAAGAATTTATTTATTCCGACGAAAAAACCCTCAACGAATTTTTGTTGGAGCAAATCAATTTACATCAGCTTAACGAACGGCAAAAGATAATTGCCGAATACATTATCGGCAATCTCGATGAAAACGGTTATTTGCAGCGCGACCTGACGGCCATTTCAAACGATTTACTCCTTCAACACCATATCGACGCCTCGTCGCTCGAAATGGAAGATATCTTGTACGAGATACAAGATCTTGATCCGGCAGGAATTGGTGCACGCGATTTACAAGAATGCCTATTGCTTCAGCTACAACGCAAAACACCTTCGCCCGAAGTAAAAATTGCTGAAGAAATCCTGACCAACCATTTCGAAGAGTTTTCACGCAAACATTATGAAAAAATCATGCGGAAGCTCAACCTATCCGAAGATGAACTACGCGATGCGATCAACGAAATCATTTCGCTAAATCCAAAACCCGGGAGTTCGTGGAGCAATTCGATTGAAATAGCCATGAGCAATATTACCCCCGATTTCATTGTCGAATCGGACAACGAAGGAGTAATCATGTACCTGAATAATCAGAATATTCCCGACTTGAAAATAAACCGCGAATTTTTTGAAATGGTACAAGGATATAATCAGAATAAAGAAAGCATGTCGACCCAGGACAAGCAAACCATGCTTTTCATGAAGCAGAAAATGGACTCGGCTAAATGGTTTATCGATGCAGTCAAACAACGACAAAACACGTTGCAACGCACAATGGAAGCTATCGTAGCCATCCAACACGACTTTTTCCTCACCGGTGACGAAACCAAGCTCAAGCCTATGATATTAAAAGATGTAGCCGAAAGGACAGGATTCGATATTTCTACCATTTCGCGCGTGAGCAACAGCAAATACGTACAAACCAATATGGGTGTTTACCCGCTCAAATTTTTCTTTTCTGAAGCCCTCCAAAACAAGGCGGGAAAAAATGTATCGTCACACGAAGTAAAGTATATCCTGAAAAAAAGCATCGAAAACGAAGATCCCTCAAAACCCTTGACCGACGATCAACTCACACGGATACTCAACCAAAAAGGATACAAGATCGCTCGGCGTACTGTGGCCAAATATCGCGAACAATTAAATATTCCTGTGGCGCGTCTGAGAAAAAAAATTTAGTCTTATTTAAAATCACTTCCCCAAAAAAAGTAATTCAATGAAATTATTGGCTCATATCATTTCCATAATTTTTCAACCCTTATTGATGCCTGTTTACAATGTGTTGCTGCTGTTTATTTATGCACATCAATTCCGCATGACTTATGCCGACCATTTTCTCGAAATTCTTCTCCCCGTTTTTGTGTTCTCGTTTGCCATTCCATCCCTTTCTATTTTATTAATGTATCGGTTGCGTATCATCTCCAATATATCACTCGATATTCGCCATGAACGGTTTATCCCCTACATTTTTACCTTAATTTCTTATGGGTTTACAATTTTTTTCTACCATAAAATGGGCATGCCCTTTTGGTTTATCATGCTCAATGTAGCGTCTCTCATCGTGATGGCGCTAGCCATTGTCGTTACCTTTTGGTGGAAAATCAGCGCCCACATGTTTGGCGTGGGAGGATTAATGGGAGGCGTAATGGCAGTAAGCTATTTCGTGGAACACGTCAATCCTCATTATCTTATCATGGCATTGTTTCTGATTTCCGGATTGGTAGGATCATCGCGACTGTTACTAAAAAAGCATACCCCTGCTCAGGTTTATACCGGTTTTTTACTCGGTTTTATAGTTAGCTTTACTTGTGTACGGCTAGGCGCATAACAAACCGCAGAACATCTGTTAAAAGTATTTTGTCAATAACAAAATAAGCACTATTTTTACATCATATTAAAAAACCTTTAAAAAAAAGCATATGAATTTTCCTGAAAATGTAAAATACTCTCACGATCACGAATGGATCAGAGTAGAAGGCGAAGAAGCTTATGTAGGAATAACCGATTTTGCGCAAAGCGAATTGGGTGAAATAGTGTATGTGGATATACCCACCGTAGGCGAAACCCTCGAAAGCGGCGAAGTATTCGGTAGCATTGAAGCCGTAAAAACCGTTTCCGATCTACTGATGCCTGTGACGGGGAAAGTACTGGAAATGAATGCTGAACTTGAAGATGCACCCGAATTGGTAAACAAGGACCCCTACGGTGAAGGATGGATCATCAAAATTGCCGTTCAAAAACCCGAAGAACTCGACAACCTTCTTTCCGCCGAACAATACAAAAACTTTATCGGCAAATAATCAACACATAAAAGGTATGAAACCTGTAGTAAGTATCATTATGGGCAGCACGTCCGATCTGCCCATAATGGAAAAAGCAGCCCAATTTTTCGAGGATATGGAAATTCCGTTCGAAATGAATGCATTATCGGCACACCGTACACCCGAGGCAGTAGAACAATTTGCTAAAGATGCCTATGCACGCGGAATACAGGTCATTATTGCAGCAGCCGGAATGGCGGCTCATCTTCCCGGCGTAATCGCATCGATGACTACCTTGCCCGTCATTGGCGTACCCATTAATTCGTCGCTCGAAGGGATGGATGCCTTGCTGGCTATGGTACAAATGCCTCCGGGAGTCCCTGTGGCAACGGTCGGTATAAACGGAGCTCTGAATGCGGCAATTCTTGCCCTGCAAATTATTTCGGTAAATGATGAACAACTGCAACAAAAGCTCGTCGACTATAAAGCAGGATTGAAAAACAAAATCACCAAAGCAAACGAAGAACTGGCTGCCATAAAATATAAATTCAAAACCAACTAATTTCTTTTGCAACGTTACTATGAATCTCGAAGAAATAAAATCGATTATCAACCGCGAAGCCCATGCTGTTTCAAATATCCCTGTCACCGAACAATATAACAAGGCCGTAGATTTAATCGTTGAACACGTACACAAGAAAAAAGGTAAACTAGTGATCAGCGGTATGGGTAAAGCCGGCCAAATCGGTCAAAATATAGCTACCACGTTTTGTTCTACCGGCACACCGGCCATTTTTTTGCACCCCAGCGAAGCCCAACACGGCGATCTGGGTATTCTTCAAGACAACGATCTGCTTCTTTTGATTACCAATTCAGGCAAAACGCGCGAAATTATCGAACTTATCGATCTCGCCCGAGGCATGTATGAATCTATTCCCATTATCGTAATCACCGGAAACAAAGACAGTGTACTGGCCAAAGAGGCCAATGTACTCCTTCTGACGGGAAGTCCCTGCGAAGTATGCCCGCTGGAACTTACCCCCACAACATCAACAACCGTTATGACAGTGATGGGAGATATTCTGGTGGTTGAAACCATGAAACGAATCGGTTTCACGGCAAAAGAATATGCCAAACGCCATCACGGCGGATATCTGGGCGACGTTTCAAGAGAAAAAAGCAAATAAACACAACTACACTATTGTGTTATCATTTACAACCACACTAAAAAACCCGAAAACTGTATATTTTCGGGTTTTTTATTCGTATCTCATTGTTCCTGTGAAATCGTAAAATCTATCGGCGCCGGTATGTTCTTTTGGCATTTTCCTTAGCCCTTTCCCTGGCCATCTTTTCCTGCATTTTTTGTGCTTCTTCCAATCGAGCCATAAATCCCGATTTTTTGGCCGGTTTCTTTCTATTCTCCTCCAATTGAGCCAACAACTTATCGTCATCGATAAATTGCTTAAACATAAAGGTAATAACAATTGAAATCAAT
>JAAZMQ010000184.1 GCA_012798745.1 Bacteroidales bacterium | reverse complement strand
TCGTATTCGCGGATGGCCTTTTCTATTGCTTCGTTGTTGTCCTCTACGCGGTGGTGAAAATTGTGAATAGTACACTGTACCTTTTTGTCTTGAAAAGCACCGTAAATATCCTGCAGATAATTTTTCGAAACCGTGCAATCGGCATCTAACGATACCAGTATTCCATTCGGGTTGGCTGTTTTGTAAAAATAATCGATAGCCAGATCCATCCCGATTTTGCGAGCCAATCCCACTCCGCCGTGTTTCTTTGGAAGATTTTCAAAGATTACCGGCACAAAAAGCAAGCGATCGGTTGAGAAGGTTTTGGAAAATTTCTGCGCCTCACGGTAAGTTTCTCTGTTTTGTTGTATCGCTTTTTCGTCCGATTTTACAGTTGAATTGATAACTATTACTACTTGCGTATGAGTTTCGGGGGGGGCACATTTAACAAGACTGTCAAGGGTTAAGGTTAGCTCCTTTTCGTTGTAACAAGGAATTACTACAACCATATCGGCAATACATTCTAACGGAAGCGAAGGCTTCAGGTATTCGCTTCGCTGTCTTTGAAGATATGCCGGCCAATGTTTCATAAACAATTGAAATGTGAGAATAAAAAATAAGGCTCTTCACCTATAAAGAACCTTATTTTTTAGATAACGAAGAGTGTCATTGTTTCTTTTTTGTAGATCCGGGAGCCAAAGTAGTTGGTCCGTATTTGTTATTCAAAAATCGGATAACTTCTTGGGTAATATCGTATTTCTCATCAGCATACAAGATATTGTCCGATGCTGTATTGCTGAAAATGATTTCATAATTTTTGTTCTTGTTGAATTCCACAAGATTGGCTTTGATGGTATCTGCTAGTTCAAGATTTAATTTTTGTTGTTCCAGCATAAACTCTTGAGAAAGTTTTTGCGCCATTTGCTGATATTCCTGCTGCATTTTCAGAATCCGCTGCTGTTCTTGTTCGGCCCTTTCTTGACTTAAGAAAGCATTGTTTTGCAATTTGCGTTGAAATTCCTGAGCTGCGGCATTTAATTGGGCTTCTTTTTGGTTTAATGTTGCCCTTGAACTTTCTTCTTTTCGCATTAAGGCTTCGTTCAAATCCTTTGCGAAATTATAATTTATTAAAAGCGAATCCACATTGACATATGCAACCGGCAATGTGAAGGTGGAGTCTTCCGGATTAAACCGTGCTTGCATTTTTTCGGCTGTCGATGGTTGGGAAGTAAAAAATAAAATGTAAAGAGCTATAATTGCAATTGCCAGCACGCCATTAATTATATAAAAATTAAAGTTCTTCATTTTTAGTTTATTTATGGTTTTTTGATTTCAGCATGAGTTTTACAGGGCTTATCTTAGAACGCATTTGTGCATCTTGCGAGGTGGCGCAGCCTATCCCTCTTTCCTGCATCGCTTTGTTGTTGCCAATATGGATATCGGGGAATTTCCCTTCTTTTGTAAAAAAAACTTTTATCCCCATGAATAAGACGGCGATAAAAAGTAACCCGGCCCCTATAAGGATTGTTTTTACCATTTCTTCTTGTTTCAATTATTTACAATAATATACCGCAAAGATAGTTTAATTGCAGAATTAAACCATATTTTTCGAGTCATAAAGATAGATTTTTTTTGTCGAAAGGAAGTTTTCTTGTACTTTTAGCACATCAAACTAAACGTGGATGCGATTTTTCGCAAAAAACAATCACCCAAAAAGTAAGTAATTATGACTATTAAAGAATTGGATCCCAAAGAAGTTTGGGGGTATTTTTACGAAATCACCCAAATCCCCAGACGATCTAAGAACGAAGACAAAATTCAATCCTATTTACTTGATTTTGCCCGTAAACATCAGCTCGAAGCCAAGCAGGATAGAGCGGGAAACGTATTAATCACCAAACCGGCCGTACCCGGGAAAGAGCATGTGCCTACCGTTATTCTTCAGGCACATATGGATATGGTATGTGAAAAGAATAGCGATGTAGTTCACGATTTCGACAAAGACCCCATTGAAACGGTTATCGATGGTGAGTGGGTAAGAGCCAAAGGTACTACTCTAGGTGCCGATAACGGCATTGGGATAGCTGCTGCACTGGCTGTTTTGGCATCGAAAGACATTGCACACGGAAAAATTGAAGCTCTTTTTACGGTTGATGAAGAAACCGGGCTTACGGGAGCCAATTTACTGGAAGAAAATTTTCTTGATGGCAGCATTTT
>JAAZMQ010000019.1 GCA_012798745.1 Bacteroidales bacterium | reverse complement strand
ATGTATTGGTCGAAATCGCCTTTCATTCGCGCAAATGCGATACTGAAACTCGTTAGAGGAATTTCTTCCGGAAGGAGGTTGGCAACGTAGTCGAAAACACGACTATCTGTGATTGCCAGTGTTGGTTTTATGTTAAGTTTCAGAAAATCTTCCAATTCGGTTTCCTTCACAACGATCGCAATACAATGGTTATCCAACGCATCTCGAATAGTCATGTTTTGAGGTAGAATTATACGTCCTTGAGGAGCTTCACTGTCGATAGGTGTAATAAGTAGCACGATATCTTTGGGTTTTACGAGATCACCGATGAGGGACGTCTGTTGATAAACGTTTTCGGGAATGATTTCTTTAATGGCTTTAATTAGTTCTTCTTTATTGGTAGGATGAAGTGTGCTGAAATCGATAATTTTAGCATCGGTGTATTGTCGAATAAAGATTTTTGTGTATGTTGCTATCTTTGAAACATCACTTTTGTTGTGAACAATAAGGTATGGTACGTTTGATTTTTCGAATTGACGGATAAGGTCTATTTCGTAGCTGCCAAACTGATTCCCCGCAATTAATAAAATAGCACAGTCAACTTTTTTGATGGTTTCGATCGACTTTTTAAATCGTTTGCTGCCCAGCGTGCTCAGATCGTCGATTCCTGCAGTATCGATCAATGTGGCCGGACCGATTCCGAAAATTTCAACCGTCTTGGTCACAGGATCAGTTGTTGTTCCGGGTTCGTCTGACACAATAGCAATCTCTTGGCCTGTCAGTAGATTAATAAGTGAACTCTTACCAATATTTCCTCTGCCGAAAATCCCGATATAAACCCTCTCAATCCCCTTTTTCGATTGAGGGTTAAGCTTATTTTTACCTTTGTTTTTATTCATTCTTAATAAAGACTTAGAAATACAAATCTCTTTCGCCCTGTTTTATTTTTTCGATCTTTTCTCGGATTTGTTTTTGTCGGGTTTCGCTTAATGAACCAAGATTTTTCTCAATAACTTCCCAGCCTTTCCGGGCAGTGTCGGCAGGCGCATAATCTGTGAGATATTCTGCTAATGTGAGAATGGCATTGGGTGTGCAAAATTGTTTGATAAATCCCGGGACCGAAAATTCCATAAAATGCTCTCCCGTCCGCCCTAAGCGATAGCATGAAGTACAGAAAGACGGTATCATTTCTTGATTGAGCAGTTCATCAATAACTTCGTTAAGAGAGCGATCGTCGTTAATTTTAAATTGCCCTTTGTTGAGGTTATGGTTTTTGTCTTTTTCAACATAGCTGCCTATTTCGATTTTTGTTCCACCGTCAATTTGAGATATGCCGTACTGAATAATTTCATCGCGTAGTTTTTCTGGTTCACGGGCGGTGAGAATCATTCCCGTATAGGGAACGGCAAGACGAAGAATGGCAATTAAGCGCGTGAATTCTTCGTCAGAAACAAAATATTTGTCGTTGATGTTTAGGGCAGAAGCATTTTTTACGCGTGGAAACGAAATGGTATGGGGCCCTACATTGTAACAGGCTTCCAAATGATTGGTGTGGCGTACCAGTGCCATTACTTCGAAACGCCAGTCGTACAGGCCAATGAGTGCGCCGATACCTACATCATCCAACCCTGCTTCCTGTGCGCGATCAAGTGCAGTAAGCCGATAATCGTAATCGGCTTTTTTGCCCCAAGGATGAAAGCTTTTGTATGTTTCGCGATGATAGGTTTCCTGAAATATTTGATAGGTACCGATTCCTGCTTTTTTTACGGTTTTGAAACCTTCGATATCAAGTGGAGCAGCATTGATATTGACACGACGGATTTCGCCTTTATTCTTCTTTACGCTATAAGCAATTTTGACGGTGTGTGCAATGTATTCGGCATTATAATCGGGGTGTTCGCCATAAACGAGAATCAGCCTCTTTTGCCCGTTATCTTCTAGGGCTTCAATTTCATGAACGAGTTCTTCATCGGAGAGGGTTTTTCTGATCTGTTCTTTATTTGTGGCTCTAAAGCCGCAATATAAACAGTTGTTAGTGCATTTGTTGCCTACATATAAGGGAGCGAATAGCACAATGCGATTGCCGTAAATAGTTTGTTTGAGTTGCTTGGCGCCTTCTTTGATTTCGTTAATGCTTTCCGGATCATCGGCGTTAATAAGTACGGCAACTTCTTCCAAATTGAGTCGTTGTTTCGATAGCGATTTGTCGATTACTTCTCTTATCCGTTTTTTTGTTGGAACGGTGTTGTGGAGATATTCCCAAATTTCGTCTTTATCAATGAATGGTTGCATGGGGATATCGGGAATTTTATAGGTTTCAGGAGTAAATTTCATTTTTGATCGTCAGTTTTGAAAAATTATTACGGTATTTCCCTTCTTTTGGTCTATCTGTTTTTTCAATACAAAAATAAGGATTAATGAGTTAAAAATCAAACTTTTTCGTTTTTAATTAGAACCGAAAATACAGTTAAACAATTTCCACACTTAATCAATAGATCAGTATCTTAGATACTGTAGATATTCATGATTCTATTTTTAGTAATTTAGGATGGTTTTGTTTATTAGTTGCATTATGAGCGGGGTTGTCTTAATTATTTTTCAATATTTAAATACTTTTCCTCCGGCGACCACCTGCTTCTTTTCCTTGTCGAAGGTGGCACGATGTCCGGTATGCAGGGCAGCCGTAACCATAATGGTGGCTATGGAGTGACTGTATCCCGCCTCTATGGGTGCATTGGTTTTTGTGTTGTTGTTTCTTACACATTCCATCCAATTAAGCAT
>JAAZMQ010000183.1 GCA_012798745.1 Bacteroidales bacterium | reverse complement strand
TAAAATCTACCTGTTGGGGACCTATACCATCAACATTTGCAATTCCTTTAACAAAATTAATTCCCTATGTTGAACATTATGAGATTAAAAACTGGCTTAAGTTATGGGGAAAAGATGTAAATTCACTGATTGGGTGTTATCGACCACTTGGTAGTGAAATAATATTTGATGATTACGCTATACAATATCTTGGGGGATTTCTTTTATCAACAAATGGAGATGATTCATTTGGAATCGAACAATATTTATCTTCTAATAAGCGTTTTTTGATGCTTTTTACGGGCAAACATTTGATTAGAGATGTTTTAGAAATTGACAAAAAAGAATTAGAAAACAGAATACTAACCGAATATTGTATAACCAAAAATGGTTTGGAAACAGAAATTATTGCTCTTGTAAATCCTACAGAAACCGAATTTCATACCAAAATAATCAAAGCGTGGAGAGCCAACCGAGATACTGGAAAATTTGAAAAAGTAAATAAACGAAAAATTAAAAAATGTATTAATCATAGTTACGGATTATAAAGCAAAAATTGAGAAGACAGAAAAAGCACTACCTACAACATTATGCCGAATAGAAAAAAGCCCTAACACCTGTGAATGTCAGGGCTTTTTGCTTACTTCGGCAGGCTCAGCATAAAATTGGTGTTCAGCGACACCATTATTTTCCTATAGGGGAATTAGTAGCTTTTTGTTTTTCTTTTGTGTTAAAAATTGTGTCACAAAAACGCTTTATCAGTAGTATTTCAGTGTTTTTCGTTGCGTTTGGTATACAAAATCCCCTACCCAAATTTTAGGAAATCGCAAACACCATCCTTCTTTTTACTTTTCAAAAAGAAGCGACTTATCCAGCATTTTCATCGCTCGTGGTGAAGCGCGACCACGGGGCAGATTTTCTGCATTGACCAAACGAACACCGTGAGCTGAAATGTTCACAAAACTGCCAACCAATTGCATTCTCCCCGTTTTGCAAACACTGCATTGAGCAATGTCAACTCCGTATTTTATGGCTGCCAAAACTACTACAGGAAGCTCCACTTTGGGTGGTGGAATAGCAATTTTCAATTGCTTACAAATTTTTTCTAAACGTTCATTTTTGTTCTGATGACTCAAAAAACCACTGTGTCTAATCTTCACAAAACGCTTGGGAAGAATGTGTTGTTCAAACCTGCGCAAAAACTCTTCGTGACTTAGCGTCATCAATTTTTGCTTGTTGCCATCACGGTAATCTTCCACTTTCAAAACCTGCTTTTTCCATCGCTTTATTCACTACCAACTGCATGCTGCGAACGTGCATCGCCCTTTTGGTTTGAAGGCTGGTAAACAAATACGTTTCAGGACGATTAGATTCCAAATAATACTGCCTCAAATTTTCCAACAAGCTCGGTGGAAGCAGTGTAAAACGGTCTTTCCCTCCTTTACCCTGAACCACTTTTATGCGTGAATTGCAGCTATCGATATCGGTAATTTTCAAGTTACAAACCTCGCTAATCCGTAATCCACAACCGTAAAGTAAGCCTACAACGCATTTTTCTTTTAGATTAAGCGGTGCTTCAAAGAGCTTTTTTACTTGTTGTTCGCTCATAATATCCGGCAAAACAAACTGCTTTTTGGGATACAAATTACTCGGAACAATATAATCCGATGGCATTACTTTTTTGAAAAAATAACTGCACGCTTGAGCTACACTACGGCATTTTGCACGACCTACTTTGTGATTTTCTTTAATAAAAATCAAATATTTTTCAATGTGTTCCTGCCGAAGTTCTTCCACAGAAAGTTCGTTGTAATGCTTGAATAGCAGCGTGAGTTCCTGAGAGTAATTACGAACCGTTCCTTTGCCGTATTCCTGAACTTGTAATAACTGCAGTGTTTTTTCTATCCATTTTTTTCCACTTTCATTGAGTGGCTTTAAAGAAATTGTGTTACCTTTCATCTCGAAATAATTAAAATGAAAAGTAAAAGTGACACTTTTGATCGGTTTTTGGGGTAAATAGCACGCAAATCTCACCGAAG